>JABCTV010000209.1 GCA_018238205.1 Candidatus Thorarchaeota archaeon | reverse complement strand
GGAGACTTGTTTCCCAACAACCCTTTCTTCCCAGGAAGACAGATTTCGGACATAGATTACTTCTTGATTCTGTAAGACGACTACTGCTCCTCCTTTTGCGTTATCAGCTCTCCCAGTAAAATGAGTATTCAGGTTGATCAAGTCGTGCAAGGATTCTTCGTTCATATACATAAACCAAGGATACAGAGCAATATCATATTACTTGGTTTCTATCTTGAGTAATGTTCATTAGACTTAAGCCTCAGATGAACCTGAGGAATGTTTGATGACGTCTGAAGACCCTCAAGAGGAATTCTCAATCCATTGGATTCGAGATTTAGTTGATAAAGTAGTAGAGCGCGATCCTGATGAATATCTAATCGTAACTGGAAAGAGTATGAGTGGTAGTGTCCATATTGGATTCATGAAAGAAATCATCATTGCAGATGTCATAAAACGAGAACTTCAGGTACTGGGAAAGAAAGCAAAAACCGTGTTTATTTCCGATGATTATGATCCAATCCGGTCATTCCCACCTAGCCTTACATTATCTCCCGACGAATATATGGGCGTTCCATATTCAGATGCTCCGGATCCACACGGGTGTTGTGAGAGCTTGAGTGCACATTGGACGAATGAGCTTGTTGAAGCATTTCCAGAATTTGGGGCTGATCCTGAGGTTGTGTTGCAGTCAAAACTATACGAAACAAAAGAGATGATTGACGCTGTTCGTATATGCTTGGAGCATACAGAAACAATCCGAGAAATACTGGTTGAATACGTAGCCCGGGATTTTGATGATAAGCAGAAGGCTGAATATATCGAATCGATGAAAACATGGTATCCTGCTTCAGTAATATGCCCTGAATGTGGTAGGTTGCAATCTGGTGGAAAGGGTTCAATAGTGCCAAATCGAGTCACAGCATACGATAAGGAAAACGATGAGGTTTCTTACAAGTGTGCACACTGTGGACACTCTGATACTGGAAAACTCGACAAACTCCGACTCAAATTATCTTGGCGCGTAGATTGGCCTGCGAAATGGCATGTAATGCAAACAACATGTGAACCAGCTGGCAAAGACCACGCCGTTAAAGGTGGTTCATATGATACGGGATTGGAGATGTCTCGTCGTGTCTTTGGCTGGTCTGGACCTGTTAAGGTTCCCTTTGAATGGGTTCGTCTTGCTGGTCGTGACATGGGTACATCGAAAGGCAATGTATTCACTCCTCGGTCTTGGTTGAACATCGCACCATCTGAGTTATTCCGATATATGGTACTTAGAACTGACCTCGAAAAAGCAAACAACATCCAAACAGATCTAATTCCAGATTTAGTTGACATATACGAAACCTTTGAGCGGACTTACTATGGACTCGATGATGTAGATAGTGAGAAACAGGATTTTGCAAAGGTACTTTATCCCAATACCGAAGTACGCCCAGTGAGTGATGAATACATTCCAAAACTCTCTTTCAAATTCGCTGTTGTAACATCACAGCTTCAAGAGATTCTAAGTGAGGATACAATTTTGGAACGATGCTATGATGTCCTGAAAAAACAGCATAACCTAACTGATATCTCCACTGAAACAAAGGCATTGATACCTACAAGACTTTCACGAGCTTTGCATTGGGTCAAGGAATTTGGTAGTGCGCGGGATATAGTTGAGGTTCCAGAAAACGTACCTGCAGATATCATTTCAACCTTTACAGATGACGATAAGCACTTCTTATCAAAATTGGTTGAGGTTCTTCATATTGATGAATTAGATGAAGATGAAATTCAATCATCTATATTCAATACAGCTAGAGAAGTCGACATCAAACCTAAGCGAGCTTTCCTATTGCTCTACCGAATACTGATTTCAAGGAAATCTGGACCTCGACTGGGTCCGTTTCTCAAGCTACTTGGAAATGATTGGGTTCTGGAACGCATTCGGAGTGTGTTGTAGAGCTCGATTTCTATCCAAAAATGTAGCCCTCAACATGTTTATTAACGCAACACCTGTCGCCGACTCGATTCTACAGTTTTGGAGTTCTGGAACCAATGCTAGGAAGCCTTAGAGAAAGATATCAACGCATTATGATGCCAGTTGGACGTGTTATTGCAAAGACTGGAATCACTCCCAACATGATTACTGGACTAACTGTTCTTGTGGCTCTCGTCACTGCTTGGTTCTTTGTTATTGGAGAACTCTTGATAGGACTAGCATTTTTGATTTTCACAGTTGTGCTGGATATGTTTGATGGTGCTGTCGCACGAGCGGCAGGTTTAGGAACGAAGTTTGGTGCTACCTTTGATCATACTCTTGATAGATATGCAGAATATCTCTTCATGCTTGGTTTGATGATGGGACCAGTAGGTGCTGTCGCAATTACATGGTGGCCTATTACTCCAGGCGACAGTTTTGTTCCTTGGTTCTGGGGCTTTTTCACACTGTTCGGTATGATTATGGCTAGCTTCACTCGCGCAAAAGCAGAGTCAGTTGGTGGAATGGAGAGTTGTACCGTTGGAATTGCTGAGCGTCAGGAAAAGCTGATTCTGCAGGTTGCTGGTATTCTCTTACTAGCCTTGCCTGCGACTAATATATGGATGGATGCTCTATCATCTGTTCCGTTTCTCTTGAACTTCTTCATTGCTTTAGACATTACAAATGTGCTAACTCTGTGTATTGTTATTGTTGGAATCCTTTCACACATCACAGTTGCGCAGAGACTACTGTACGCACGTAAAGTCATTATGGGAACAGAATAGGGTGGGAGTTCGGATGTATGATCTTGCTGTAATTGGTAGTCCCTCTTTTGACAGGATAATACGTAATTCGATAGCAAGCAATGGCCGCACTCTTTCAGGTCCTGCAATGACAACTGCTGTTGCTGCATCCAAATTAGGAATCGAACAAATGGTAACTATTGGCTCACTTGGTTCTGAATTTTCAAACCAGTTTGTTACAACTCTTGATACTCTTGGAATTCCTGAATACTATACTATAGAGTCTCCCGAAACGGGTGGGTTCAATATTGAATACAATGGTCGAGGAGAACCAGTTTTTTCTGACGTTCTTGGGATTCCCAAACCTTTTGGCATACGAGATATTCCAGAAGAGTTCCTCTCATCAAAAATCATAATCCTCAGCCCTTTATTACAGGAGATTAATGCAGAATTAGTAGAATGGATATGTAATTCATCTGACGCTTTGATTCTGTTAGACCCTCAGCTTCGTACTGTAGATGATAATCGTAAATTAACAGTAATCTCTGAACTATATGTTGCAAGCAAGACTCGTTCGTTTATTGATTTCATTTTTCCCAATGAACATGAGGCTGCTTTGATTACTGGGGAAACTGATCCTTATGTAGCAGCGGAAATCATTGTTGATTCAATTGCAGATCATTGTATTATCACCTTGGATTCACAAGGTAGTGTCCTATTTGATGGAAAGAAATTTAGTATAATTCCATCTCAAACAATCGATGTGTATGACGCAAATGGGGACGGAGCTGCCTTTGTTGCAGGATTTGCTTTTGGGTTGCTAAATAATCAAAGTCCAGCTGACTGTGCTGCACTTGGAACTTCTGTAGCTGGTTTCAAGTCACTTGGAAATGGTCTTGATTTCCACCTAGATCGGACTCAAGTTCAACACAACGCAGAAAAAATCGCATTTGAAATTGAAACACGATGATATTCTGATTATCAGGTTCTATCGAATACTAGGTCCACAGTCTTTGTGATGAATTGTTTTGCTTCCGACATTGCGACACTGCCCTTTTCTGTAATTGCGTAATATTTTCGTGGAGAATCACCAGTGCGTTGAACTTCAATGAGTCCATCTTTTATGAGTCTGTAAATAATGGCATATCCACTCACTGTAGCCGGTGAGAACCCGAATCTATCTTGAATCAACTGTTTTATTTCATAACCATAATGTGGACGCTCCTGAAGAAGTCTAAGAATATACATCCATAGCATTTCTTTTGTCAGCTTGTTCACTAATCTGTTCATAGCTTTTGGTCGATTATCTTCAAATGATTCATCAACTTCAGGCATCATTTATCCTTCCTTTCAAACTCTGAGATGATATGAGCCGCACAATGGCTACTCAGATAGCTGGTTTTCCCCAAAGAAACCTTCCGTAGGGCATATTTTGAGGTCAGTTCCTCAGTCTGGGAATTAAAGCCTCGATGGTCTCCAAGCATAAAACTGTTGTCTGTCCCAGAATCTGATATTTCCTGTATTTTCAATTCTTCTCCGTCTTCATGAAGTATCCATAGGATTGACTTTGGTGGATAGTTGAGCTCTCTGATGATTGATTCCAGATTTCCGTCATGTACTTGTACATATTCCGGAGGATTCCCTTTCAACGAATCTTTTAATATTTGAGCCCAAGCTCTTTCACCTGTAGGAGTTTTCTGTTCTGGGTTTTGAATTCGTAGAATTACCGAATCACCAATCACTGCTAACAACTCAATCCGATGTTTGTCCCATTTACTTGGTCCCCACGCAAAACACGCTGAAAGAACTCGACATAATACATCAATACGTTTTCCAGACCCTGGTAGGTCTTTCAAAATGAAATCTCCTGATGTCGATACATTAGGGAGAATTTGGATGAATCTTAGCATGGTCGAATGTGGCATTTGGCATACCAACTAATCTGGTTCAAATGACTTGTTTATTGATATGGACAGTGAGCGCGAACATGATGAGTTTCAGAATCGTCTATCACGACTAGGTACAGTCTTTCTCTCAGAAGCCTGTCTGATTTGTACTCTACCTGAGTGAACGGCACAACTCACACAGTAGTACTGCGTGACTCTACGTGTTTGAATGTAGCTGCCTGATTGTCTAAGTTCTCTTGCCAACTGAGGATCAACAACTGAAACCCTTTTGGTATGTTTCTTTGCTTTGTCTACAGGTACCATCCGTCCACACTTGGAGCATTGTACGCTTTTGCCCTTGCCTGAACTGCCTTTGCTGCGGCCACCTGATTTTCTTTTCTTTGCCAATTTTCAGTTCCACCATGACTGATTTAGAGCTCGCTGGTCTGGTAGCCTTTTAACGTTGTC
>JABCTV010000208.1 GCA_018238205.1 Candidatus Thorarchaeota archaeon | reverse complement strand
AATCGTATGTTAGACATAGATACACACTCATTATCTCGTCAATCACGAATGTATTTATCGATGTTTTCACCATCCTCAGTAGTTTGGTGAACTATATGGTCTTTGAAAGGATGCCCTTGGAAATCTGGTTTGATGAATATCAATTCGAAGTGGACTATGATATCGGCGAGAGCGGTATGAAGTTTCTATCAGTGAAAGACCTTGGGATTGACCTGAATGAAGTTGAACTTCGATATGGGTATCATCTAGGTCATCCAGATTTGAGACAAGAAATAACGAAGCAGTATAGTGGAATGTCAATGGACAACGTAGCAGTTACTACTGGGGCTAGTGAAGGTAACTTTGCAGTCATTGCTCATCTTGTTGGTTCAAAGGATCATATGATAATCGAACATCCAACTTATCCATCCCTCTATCAGATTCCAAGGTCTCTTGAGAGAGACCACTCATTGTTCAAACTAACATGGAAAAATGAGTTTAGACCAGATATGGACGAATTACGAAAGATGGTCAAACCGAATACAAAGCTCATCACGCTTACACATCCAAACAATCCAACTGGCTCACTCATAACAGAGGACGAACTAAAAGAAGCAATCGAGATTGCTGAAGCTGCAGGTGCATATCTCATGGTTGACGAGACCTACAGAGATATGATATTCGATGATCCACCACCATTAGCAGCCACCTTGAGTCCTATTGCAATCAGTCTGACGGGCATGTCAAAGACATGGGGACTTCCTGGAATTAGAATTGGCTGGGTTGTTGCAGATACCCCCATAATTGAAGCAATTCGCGCAGTTCGTGAACAAGTGACTATCTGTAACTCCTCATTGGGAGAAGTAATTGCAAAATCAGTGCTTGAAAAGAAAGATAGTATCTTGATAGACCTCAGAAAAACAATGTTCGCAAATTACAAGATTGTGAAAGATTGGATGGAGGATCAATCTTGGTTAGAGTGGATAGAACCTAAGAGTGGCGTTGTGTGCGCTCCAAGATTGACCCGTGGTGGAAGTACAGATGAACTCTGTCAGCTTCTGGTTACTAAATATAGGACTTTCACTGTTCCTGGTTCGAAGATGGAACTCGATGGACACTTCCGGTTAGGTTTTGGTGGAGACCAAGAAGAACTCATCAAAGGACTTGACCAGCTTACTCTGGCCTTGAGAGAAATTCATGAGTAGTTCTGTAGGTATTCTTTAGGATGGGAGGCCATACATCTATGTATGTGAGGTCTCAACATTGGTGCAGGAAAATGACACACGTGAACAAATCAATTCTATAGATTGGACATTGATTGCTCATTTCACACAAGAATCACGACAGGTAAATGTACGTTTTAGAGTTCTGAAGAAAGGTACGATCCGAATTGTTACCGAAAGATCTTCAGGAAGAAAGCATGAGATTTCAGACTGCATTATTGGAGATTCATCGGCCATAATAAATCTCACACTCTGGAATGAGGATATTGATAGTGTAGAGCCAAGCAGGACTTATGAACTCCTTAATGGTTACATCAACCTATTTGAGGAGTGCATGATATTGTCAAGAAGTCAGCGAGGAGAACTTGCTGAATCTAGCATTCCAATCATTATTGTGAATGAACATATCGATATGAGCAGGCCGTTCATGGGAAGACCCAAACGACGCAAAAGACCTAGATCTGCAACAGGAAGAACATTTCAAGGTGCAGCAGGACGAGAGGCGAGAGGTTATTGCTCACGGAAGTCCTTTTGAGGTTGAAATGATATGACCATTCTCGTCGAGTGTCAAGATTATGAAAGTGAGAATTCAAGATCAGGAGATTCCATTTCCCCTTACCACACTAAGAGGTAGACTTAGATTAAGTGGCCTCCCTGATGTAGAAATTTCGCAACTTCTCGCGGGTATCAAAAAATATCATTCTAATAGAAAAGTTCCAACAGAATCAGAACTCACTAACTTCATTGAAGCTTCACTCAAAAGCCACTCACCCCAGATTATCAAGAACTATGAAACACTAAGCGAATACGAACACCTTCGAGGTGAGTCTAATCAAATCCCACCAATTATTCTTGCTCTAGAAGGAGCATCTGCTACTGGAAAATCTATGCTTGCCATTGATCTAGTACAGGATCTTGTTTCTACCCGTTTTATCAGTACAGATACAATTAGGTTAATTCTTAGAAGAATCTACTCAAAGAAAGAATATCCTGAATTACACTGTCATACATATCAAGCGTTCAAACACAAGGAAACAGGTAATTCTAGTCTGGATTCAGTTGTGAGAGGATATATCGCTCAATGTGAATTGATTAGCCCCCCAGTGATTGAGATGGTCAAGCAAATCCATGCAGAAGGAGCCATAGCTGTGTTAGAAGGAGTTCATCTACAACCGGGCTCAATCGCACACTTAGGCAAAGGAACTATCGAGATTCTGATCAATCCTAATGAAGAAACTCACAAGGCGATGTTCACTAGCAAATATGTTGCTGGAAAATTGAAATCAGTTTCAAAGGATTCACGCACCAGAGAAGAAGAATTTCAATCAACACGAAAAATACAGGACTATATGATTTTGGAGGCAAAGAAACACGATTTGTCAATTATCGCTTTCGAAAGCTATGAGGATGCTCATTCTGAGATTATTAAACTCGTTATTGACAAGATAGAACAAATAGTTGGAGACCATCAGTAATAGAGGAGATTGTAAGCATTGTCTTGGAAGAACGATTCATTAGATAGACTCTTTGCACCAAAATCGATTGCAGTCATTGGAGCATCAGATAAACAGAATAAACTCGGAGCTCTTGCCCTCCTAGCATTAAATACGTACAAGGGAAAAGTGTATCCAATAAATCCTCGATTGAAAATGCTTGGTGATCTCAAATGCTATCCTAGAGTTCAAGATGTTGATGATCGAGTAGATATGGCTATGATTGCCGTTGGACCTCAACATGTCATTCCAGCCATAAGCGATTGTGCCGAAGCTAACATTGGTGGAGCAATCATTTTTTCGGCAGGATTCAAAGAACTTGGAGGGATTGGTATTGAGCATCAAAAGAAGCTCAGGGAGATTGTTGACGATGCGCACATAGCGGTCATAGGCCCAAACTGCCTTGGGGCAGGTAATCCAAAAATCGGAATGAACGCTACATTCTTCCCTCATCCAGTTTCAATGAAAGGAGGTACTGTCGCAATGGTAAGTCAGAGTGGCGGTGTTACAGGCCTCATGCTTTACCGTGCCTCAGATACAGGGCTTGGCGTTTCAAAATTCGCTAGTGTTGGAAACAGAGTAAATATTGACTTTCACGACATGTTACGATACTTCCGCCAAGACAAAGAAACAGAAGTCATTTGTCTATTCATTGAAGGAACTGAATACGGACGAGAAATGATCAATGAAATGTCAGAAACTTCTCCAGAGAAACCAGTGATAGTTTTCAAAGTCGGCAAAACACCTGCATCCCGAGATGCAGCTCTTAGTCATACCGGAAGCCTAGCTGGAAATCCAGAACTATATAGTGCTGCGATAAAGCAGGCGAAAGGAATTGAGGTAACAGGTGTAACTGAAATGGTAGATACAGCATATCTTCTCTCTACCAGCAAACATCGCCCCAAAGGAAACAGAGTAGCTGTTGTCACACACACACTCGGAATTGCGTTGGTAGCAGCACAGACATTAGAGCTCAATGGAGCAGAGCTCCCTACACCATCATTAGAAACAGCTAAATCAATAGAAGCACTTCTCAATATGCCTGTTGATATCCCAATTAAGAATCCAATTGATCTTCTAGCTCAAGGCTGGGCACAGCCAAATATCTTTGCTGACGCATTAAAAAAAGCAAAAGTAGGAAGATTATCTATTCTTGACAAGATAACGGAGGTTATATCGGAACCGCGGAATGAGGTATCAAAATATGCACCTAAAATAGGAATTGTCAATATTAAGCCTGAGAAGATCGGCAGCGTAATCGGTTCGGGCGGAAAAACAATAAAAGCAATCCAGGAAGAAACAGCTTCTAAAATAGAGATAGATGACAGTGGTTTAATTAAAATATTCGGATTTGACAAAGAGAAAGTAGACCTTGCAAAATCTTATGTTAATTTATTGTCAACCGGTCCAAGAAAAGATTCCATATATCCGGGTAGAGTGATCAGGATAGAAAAATATGGAATGTTCATTGAACTTGCACCGGGAATTAAGGGACTTTTACATGTTTCACAAATGAAGGATGAGAAGGAACTTAATAATTTTAATATTGGGGATGAAATAACCGTTAAAATCGTATATGCAAATATGAGAGAAGGTAAAGTAAATCTAACAGATAAGATATAAAGGTGGAAAGATTTGAAGTAAAGGTAGAAATCTTAAAAAACGGGAAGGGGTTACAACTTCCCTGCTACCAAACAAATGGAGCATCCGGGATAGACCTTTATGCAGCAAATACAGAATCCATCATATTAAAAAAGAAGGAGAGTGCCTTGATCCCAACCGGCTTAAAAATGGAAATTCCAGATGGGTATGAACTACAAATAAGACCCAGATCAGGCTTGGCTTTAAAAGAACAAATATCCATTTTAAATAGTCCGGGGACAGTAGATTCAGATTATCGAGGCGAGATAAAGATAATCCTTATTAATCTTTCCAATAAAGATTTTACTGTAAAAAGGGGAATGAGAATAGCACAAGGAATATTTCAAAAGGTAGAAAGAGCGAATTTCATTATTGTAAATAAAGTTAATGAAACAAAGAGAGGGAAAGGTGGATTTGGACACACAGGAAATTAATTCACTTTTTTTAGACACCACTCTCCCCTATTTTTCAATTGGAATAAAATACAATGGTAAGATATATGAAGATCATTACCCTCTTATGACATCTCATTCCATTGATCTTGAGAAAAGGATCTTCTCATTTCTTGATCAATACGAATTAACCCTGAACGATTTTGATGAGTATATATACAATCCAGGTCCCGGATCATTCACAGGTGTAAGGATCGGGGCGGCATTCCTAAACGGCTTCGCAGTTGTCTCCGAAAAAACCATATCGTATATACCACTTCTTAATGTT
>JABCTV010000207.1 GCA_018238205.1 Candidatus Thorarchaeota archaeon | reverse complement strand
ATAGGAAAGAGTGTGATGCCCAGCATTCCCCCGGTCACTAATGGAAATACTAAGAATGACAAGCTTTCATATTGACAACTGACGAATGCAATATATACCGTAATGATTGAGAGAACCCATCCAAGGACAATCAATCTAGAGCGAAGTACTGCATCTATCTCAGTGATGTCTTTTGAATCAATACCCAATTGTATTGCGAACTCATTGATTCTTTCATGTATACCATTCATAAGAAAAGGCCAGGTCATTGCAAATAAGATGAGTGTCCCAGGGAATATATCATCTGGAATGAATGTTCCAATTCTCTGAAGAATGGATAAAGCAATACCAAGAGGTAACGCTACAACCATAAGCTGTACAGCAATCTCAAATCTAGTTGGGTGATTCACAAAGTAATGCGTGATTTTTTCTACTTTGAAATCTAGAAACAAGAAGAGCATTAATCCAATGATGAATAGACCCGCCCCAATCCATCCTAATTCGAAACTCATTGTCCGCTCCCATATAATGCTGCATCATGAGTAGTATATGAATACTGCTGAATTCAGAAGTCATGAAAAGAAAAGAAAGTGGCCGCATCCCACGGCCATAGCATAAAATCTATGCTGCTACTGATACTTGCGCAGGAGTCTGCATGGTCAAACCTAGCTTGGCTACTATCTCCTTGTAGCGATTTCGAATTGTAACCTCAGTTACACCGCTTACCTTGGAGATCTGCCTCTGTGTCACCCTGCAGTCGTTCATGATTGCTGCGACATAAATCGCGGCTGCTGCCAGACCTCTAGGGTCTCTACCAGTAACTAATCCACGTACTTCTTTTGCCCTCGTAAGAATGTCCGTTGTAGTTCGTTGTACATCTCTTGGGAGCCCAAGCTCTGAGATGAATCTAGGCACGTACATTTCTGGTGAGGAAATGGGCATGCGAATCTTTAGCTTTGTAACAAGCATTCTGTAGTGTGCAGAGATCTTCTTCTTGCCCTCTCTCGAGTGCTCGGAAATCTCTTCTACTGAGCGTGGTGAGCCTCGTTGCCTGCATGCTGCATATACCGCTGCCGCTGCAGTTGCATCGATGCTTCTACTTCGCCATAGCCTTCCAGCAATCAGCTTTCTATATAGTCGAGCTGCGTGCTCCTTGAGCGATGGGGATAGACTGAGTTGTGATGCCAGCCTGTCGATCTCGGTCATAGCCTGGGCAAGGTTACGATCGAGGGATGAATGAACGCGCGTTCTTATCTGCCACTTGCGTAGCCGGAAAATTTGCGCACGTTGTCTTGCATTGAATGAACCTCCCTTACCGTCGCGGTCACGCCAATCTATCATAGTTGATAAGCCCTTGTCGTGAATAGCATATGATACCGGAGCTCCAGTTCTTGCACGAGAGTCTCTTTCAGCTGACGTGAACGCTCGCCATTCTGGACCGTGGTCAATACGGTGGTCGGATAGGACAAGCCCGCAGCCAGCGCAGATGATCTCTCCTTTTTCGTTATCCCTTACGATCTCGATACTTCCGCATTCGGAGCACGAGCTCTTTGGGGAGTCTTCATTAATTCCTATTCCGTCTCTTCTTTCTTCTAGTGTATTGGTTGACATTTCTGTACTAGTTCCCTCCAATCGGCCTGAGTCATTAGAGGGCTCAGGGTCCCTCGGTGGTGGTGGTTGCAATGTTTTTTATTCACTCTTAATATCACGGCGCCATTGTGATTTCTAGTTTCTGAACGAGTTCCTTGTACCGGTTCCTAACCGTTACCTCAGTGACACCTGCTGCCATAGCGATGTCTCTCTGAGTGACTCGGTGGTCCGTGAGGATACTGGCGATGTAGATTGCTGCTGCTGCAAGTCCCCGTGGGTCCCTGCCTGTGATCAAGGTTCTGTTGGTCTTAGCCATCTCAAGGATTTCTATGACCTTCTGTTGTACAATACCTGGCAAGCCGAGCTCCGTAATAAAACGAGGCACGTAATTTGCCGGGTCTGAGATTGGCATTCTAATCTGCAACTTTTCGACGAGAAGTCTATAGTGTTGCCCAATCTTCTTCCTGTTCACTCTGCTGTGCCTAGCAATTTCTTCCAGGGAGCGTGGTGCTTTTCTAAGCCTACATGCGGCATAGATAGATGCTCCAACCATCGCGTCGATTGACCTGCTCCGTGCAAGTCGTCGAACGATAAGTTTTCTGTAAAGTAATGCAGCCAGTTCCTTGATACTTTTCGTGAGTCCAAGCTGTGAAGATAGTCTGTCAAGCTCTGACATTGCCTGAGCCAGATTCCTATCCACTGAACTGTGAACTCTTGTACGTATCTGCCATTTTCTTAATCGGTAAATTTCTGAACGTTTCTTTGCTGAGAATCTTTTGCCTTGAGAGTCGTGGTCTCGCCAATCTATCATTGTGCTGAGACCTTTATCATGTATAGCATAATTTGTGGGGGCTCCAGCTCTGGAACGAGCGTCTTTTTCATCGGCAGTGAAAGCTCGCCATTCTGGGCCGTGGTCAATGCGGTGTTCAGAAACAACAAGTCCGCAGGCTGAACAGATCCGTTCGCCTTTTTCAAGGTCCTGAACAACTTCCTTAGACCCACATTCGGGGCAAGTAAAACCGGTGTCCTTTCCCTTTTTTTGTTTCTTGTCACTCCGCGATGACATTTTCTCTTCTCTCCTCTCATCTGTATTGGGGTTGGTGTATCGAATAAGCCAGTAAGACTTGTTCGAAGGTTAAGTCATGGAATTGTGGCGCAGATTTCCATTAGAAAGCGTTGTAATTCCCCGTTCAGATTCCGCTAACCTTATATACTCTAATGTGCTTATAAGTGTTTCGCAAAACCGTATGCCTTTGTTAGACTAGGGAAGTCTTTTCGCGGCAAATTGTCATTGGAACTTTTTTGATTTAAGCATTGCGAAAGGGTCGGGCCGCGTGTTTTTAGACCAATGCTTCGATTTTTTGGAATCTAAATGACGATTCACCAACTCGGATGTTTCTTCTTCAGGTAATAGATAATGCTGATGTCAAAGATAGCAACACCTACTACTACTACTCCAACCAATGGTAAGTCGCTTCCCATCAAAATTGGTTCTTGGAGAAAGCTGGGATCATAGAGAGCTATCGCAATGTCAAAATGTCTGTCATGTCCTGCAATATGAATGACTCCCGACTCGTCAATATCAACAAATGCAACAACCCACTCATTATTTAGGAGAACATTGCTGGTGAATCCGGTCCCTTCTTTCGGAATCCTCAGATAGTACCACGCTTCTCTCTGCTGTGCATCCATCAACAATACAAATGATCCCTCTTGGTCTATTGCCCAATCTCGACCTGAGCTATTATACAGCTGATGGTTTACATCATAAATTCCAATGTCATGTGTCCACAGTGGTGTGCCATTCATCATATCCCATCTTGTGATTCTTGCTGGTTCATGTAAAAATGGTAACGAGTACCTATGTGCCCAAAATGAAACATTCAAGGTGTAGAGTGAATCTCCCCGAGCACAAACCGTGTTACCCTCACTATAATTTGTTGACCAGATGAGAGCCCCATCAGTGGCATATTTCCTGATGTGTTCACTAGTCACTACGAATATGTGATTGGAAGATTGTGCAAGCGATGGTATTTGCCAATCTTGAACAATCTTACGCCACACTTCATTGCCGTTTGTATCAAAAGCAATGATGAAACATCCAGTGGTTATGTTACCTGTATATCCACTAACCACAATGGTTCCATCTTCTGCAACTACAATATCTTCTCCTTCCCCTCCAAGATTCCACGTCGTATTCCAGATTTGAATCCCCTGATAGTCATATTTGGCTAGGAATGGACCACCCGAAATGAACCCTGCAGGATAATCACCTGTTGCATAGACGTACGATTCATCAGCTGTAACTCCCTGAAATCTATACCCATCTAAAGTAGTAGATGTCTTTACCCATCGTACTGAACCGTTTCCATTCCACGCAATGAGTGACGTACGCGTATAAAGAGACTGAGAGAGCAATTTTAATTCACGATTGACTGAGAATGTGATGCCCGAGTTTGAAACGCACATATCTAATGGCAAGTGTTCGCCAGAAACGGAATTATTCCAGAACGCAATTGGCGTGGGTAGAGTTTCGTTATCATCTGGTATAACAAATATCGGGGTTGCATCAATGGTAGGTACAAGTGAAAAAAGAATGACGCATGCAATGAACGATGCTATCACTATTCTCACTCGCAAACCTCACACCACACCTTTTCTTACCTCAACTACTTAATTTAAGTTACTGATGTGCGCGGCTGGAAACGAGTACGATTCTTGTATCTACAATCCTTTCAATACTTCATCTATTCAGTCTGTCCAAACTGAATATTCTTGTCACTTCTCTCTTACTATCTCAAGAGTTGCGAAAGGGTCGGGATAATCGATATTCCCAGTTCCTGACGTCATTCACTCCTGATCATAAAAATCTTCAAGCCTAGTTTGTTTGAAATCCTTAGTTTTCCTTGTAGCCTCATCTACCTCAGGTTGCATGAAATCCTTGATGGTCTTTACAGTTTCATCCGGCTCCGCTTCTACGTCATCTGGTTCCACTTTCTTGTAATACTCCCCATTTCGATCCATATACATCTCTGCTTTACCATCGAGAAAGAGTTGTATGAGTGCAGCATTAACTCTCGATTCACCTTGACGGTTCTCATAACCAAGTTCAGAGGGAATAATTTTGGAACTTACCCAAGTTCCATGTTGGTCTGTTAAGAAATCAAGGATTTCAGTTTCAAGTGAGGATGATTTTGGTTTTTTATCAACAATTTCTTGAATATTTATAATGGCTTCAGGAACTTGCTGAAAAAGATCTTTCATCTCATTCTGTCTAACTGCCCAAACAAAAAGACGTTTGGTCATTTAGCCAATACCATTCCTCCTTTCAGTCGTCACCAAGATTGGAACTGCATGAGCTGAAGCTCACCAAGACTGGCACGGGGTGCTTTGGTGGTAACACTATTGTTGCCCTTTATCACCTTAGGAGGTGAATCATGTTGACAGTCCACAACCAGAATGTACGTCTGGCCAAGATTGAGGAAGCCCTCAGCACTACCAGTAACCTCTGGAGAAAGTGCCATGCCGTATCTGGCA
>JABCTV010000206.1 GCA_018238205.1 Candidatus Thorarchaeota archaeon | reverse complement strand
GCCCATAAAGATTCATGACCCCCTTGCGGACACCAAGGTCATTTGGAGTCAGCGCATCAAGAATTATTACGGAGGAAGACTTAGACTAAAGGAGGATATGTAAAATGGAGCGCCTGATTCGTTCGATGAAATCTCCAGAGCTTGTTGCCGAATGCCCGACCTGTGGAAGCACTTTTTCTATGTCTGATGCTGTTCTCTTTGATGGGACAAAACCCTTTCCACCCGAAGCTATAGAAAGAAGAAATGAGTATGAGCAAGAACTAGTAGATTCTCATGATGACTTGAAAAAGAAGAAGGATAGGGCTACCAAAAGGGCTGCTAAGACAGCGGAAGCGGTGAATATCGGACAGATGATTGAGCACATTGTCCCCGTGCTCGAAGGATTCAGCTATGAAACTGCTGACTGCCGTGCCCTATTCGACCCGATTGACGTTATTATCTTCAAAGGTTTGACGCAATCCAGAGTTGATTCGATTACCTTCTTGGAGATTAAGACTGGACAAGCTCGTGCAAATCGGCACCAGAAGATGGTATTCGATGCGATTGACCGAGAAAGGGTCTTCTTCGAGGAGGTCTGACAGTGGTTAAGCCTGTTCAGCTATTCCAGTATGGGCGAACGATCCTTTGCCTCTGTCCTTGTTGTGGCGACATTGTTCGTCTTAGTGATCTAACTCTTCACTATGAGGGAGAAACTCCACGAACGTGGCTTGACGAATACGAACACCGAGTAGATTTGTTTGATAAGAGGTTGGAGGCTTTCAAGGGCAAGGAGTCTGAAATCAGAGAAGCTTCAAGAGAAAAGGGCCGAAGACTTGCCGCAAGAAAGGTTCGCAAGGTCATCAAGAAAACTTTCTCGGGATGTAGCTATCATCCGAAAGACATCAAGGCACTCCTTTACCCTGTGGATTGTGTGGTGTTTTCCGGAATGGCGAGGAAAGACCGTATTGATAAGATTGTGATGCTCTCCAACCAATCGAAACTGCCGGGTTATGGGAAACTCCGTCAATCAATCAGGAAGACAATTGAAAGAGGGGACTATGACTGGCAATTAGCTCGGGTTTCGTCCGCGGGGGAGATTGATCTAGGATAGGTGCCTACCTGTTGGCGGGATGGCGATGCAATACACCATCACTCGAATAGGATTCTTATAAGTAGTCTAAGATATCGCTCAAGACATACTGCATCCTCTGAGATGTGAGAGGTGACATGAATCCCAGAGTACTCGAAGCGGTCAATACTTACCTCCTCAACAAAAACTCAACACGTTTATTCTTCCAAAGCGTGCAGAGGCTAATCTCCCCCTTGTCAATCACTTCCAGCTTGATTGAAAAACCCCTGGTTCCTTTTCCATACAACCGTAGAAAGCTCGTTTCATGAGCGAAATGAAACAAGCCAGTGTAAAATCTTAGAAGATCCCATTCATAATTGACCGCCATTTCCGACAAAAAATCAGCCGCAGCCTGCAGGGTAAGTTCATCAGTCCGAAATTGCTTTTTTCGGTTCACAGATTCCGAATTGGCAAGATCGTGAATTGCCTTATGTACGACATCACGTTTTGCATCATCCAATCTAGTCAAATCGATGCGCAACTTAAGAGCCCTCTTTTCCGATACTTTTTTCCCCAGAGGTTCAAGCACGGTAAGAGCTGCCGACACATCACCCAGATAATCGTCCAAGCTTCTTTCACCTATCTCAACTACATTCGAAGCCAAATCGATTCTCCCTTTCTCTACAATCCACCCTCTATGCAAATCAACCATCAGCTGCTGTTCCTTGCTGAGCTTGGTCCGATGTTTTTCTAGAAACGCATGCACATCTATCCAAGTCAGATGAAGAAAACGCTCTCGAATCAACTCCCTGCCCCTGTCGGCTTCAACCAGGCTCCTCGGTTGTACAGCATCATCGAAATCCGTTTTTTTCATTGAATTGGGTCAGGTAAATGAAGTAGATTTCATCATATCGTGGGTCTTCTAAAACCGCATCATAATAAGTGCTGATCTGATAATCTGTTATGCTTGAATAGTCGTGAACTTTGACTTCAATTAGAAGGGCACACCTGTGGTCGTTGGCATTGAACGTTATGAACAAGTCTATTGTGCCTTTCTTTGGATAAGACTTCTCCCTGATTACCAGAAGAATATCCGCCTCCAAACCATAATACTCTTTGATAAAAGCTGCAGTAACAGCTTCATGGTTATCAAAAATGTCAAACAAAAGATATGAAGAAGAGATTTCTGAATGGAATATGGGAGTCAAACCGCTGCCGTCATATGACATTTTTCTCACCCACATAAACCCTTGATGGGATAACAAGACCATAATAAGCGCATTTTCTTTCTTGCATTTTTCATCTCTTACCTCCAATAGGTACAATGACAATAAGCGCCACACAAACAATCAGGTTTCTGAAACAGGACCCTTTTCCTTCGGCAGTCCGGCGATTTCGAAACCACCAGACATTGGGACTTCGCTCACTGTCCTCTAACCTCTCCGACAACGTGGTTCTAGGCGGCATATTTGTCTTTCTGGCAGCCGCACTGAGATTCTCGATATTAGTCCGCGATACACGCTGCAGAGACCAGTGTAACGACCGATGTTGTGGAGGTAGGAGGTCTTCTGCTTGGAAAAACTTACTCTACCAAATGAAACTGAATTGAAGTGGTTTGCTCGGTTACGCAGTGAAGCAAACTTACCAATCTATATTGGATGTCGTGAAAAACCACCCACCCGATAGGAGGGAATAATTTTAGATTCCACCTAACTGTGAATAAACAGGAGGGAAAGAGTCTATATGAAAAAACTACTCGGCACTCCATCTAAATAGCTTCATCCTGTTTTTGGCGAATGATTCCATCCTCCTCAATAGATCGGATTGCTGAAGATGCTCGATCGAGAATAAACTTCGCAATATCGCAGGTGCAGTCTTCTCAGCAAACCTGAGGGTTCCAGGAGCTCTGCCCTGACGACCCACAATACAAAGCCCGAGAATACGAAACAGATCATGTCCATTGATGATATTCAGATCTATATCCTCGTCCCGTGACGATTTTAGAATCCGATATTCTTGACAAGTAGAATCGTGAATTGATTGAACTTCAGATACGTTCTTTCGCTTTTCAGACGCTGCATCCTTTAATGCTTCATCTTCCATCACATTGAGGTCAGAGTCGATGTATTTAGTGGTTGTGACGGTCTTTCCAATATTTCTTTGACTTATGTAGCTCCTGTGTAGACTTAATCGGACAAGTCCAATTTCCAAAGCCACTTCGATCAGTAATTCTCTCAGCGCGTTTTTCCAGTCTACAGATTCTGGTTTCTTTTCCTCAATGAACTTCCTGAAAACTGGACTATTCATTTTTGTCTTTATGAACTCCTCAATTGTTTCCCAAAAGACATGAACATCCAAATCATGCCAATCAGTCATGAATATGTGGAGATCCTGATAATCTGCTTCCTTCTGTTCTAATTTTGTCTTTTCCTCTTGAGTGCCAAATAAATCATCAACCCGATCATAATCCGCATCAATAATCGCAACAAACGCGTTGTGTCGCGGTTTCTTCTCATGTTTCAACCATTTCGCAGCTTCAATCACAAGTTGTCTATTGCTCTTCACTTCAAATCCCGGATTCGCGCAACTGCGAGGATCGTAGACTGGCACGATTGTTCCATTGAAGATATTCTTTAGTGATCGCAAATCACTTGTGCCCTCAACGATGATCAATGGCTTATTCTCATCAACAGGTAGCATTCCAAGCAAGGAAAAGAAGTACATTGCCAGTTGATGACATGTCTTTAACAAAACAAGTTTTCCTCCGCACCAAAAAACTATGTTGCTTCTTCCTGCTCCAGCCTCGCGGTAATATCCCAACAAGAATTGACGATTGCAGGAGAATGGGTTGCCAATATGAATTGAAGGTTTGATCCTTCAGAGATATCTTCAATTGAATTGACGAAATCCAATTGCCACTCAACATGCATTGAGAGTTCCGGTTCGTCGATCATAATAATATCGAATTTTCCGGATTTGAAGACGAGTTCGTAGGACCAAGTAATCAGATGCTGTTCGCCTGACGATAGTTTCTGCAACGGAATTACTCGTTCCTGTTGGTCCTTAATGACAAAAGCACCATCAGATTCTGTTACACCTTGTTGCGTCATACGACTCTTCTCAAAGTCGATGCTCAATTGCTTCCTATGCAAATGATTATTTACAAATTCTACAAATCTCTTTGCCTTGACTCTTAGGGCATCGTACTCTGCGATCTTTGAATACTCATCGTCAATATAGGTTCTGAGAAAGACAGCTAGAAAGCTATCATCATCCATTGGTTTACTTGATATCGGTTGTACCTGAGATGTGTCCTTCCCCCTTTGCGGAAGTATCCCAAGCTTCACTAATTCTTTTCTTGATTGTTCGAGTCGATATAGTTCATCTGAGAGAGCTTTTGGAGTAGTCGCCTGACCTACTTCGCGCATCACTCGCCGTGGAAATGTTTCACTTCTTGAATCACCAATACGTGAATATCGCAAAAACGTTCTATGGATTTGTTGTGCCACATCCTGCGAATGCACGATCACCGAAAGGTTGTCCCCCTCAGCACGCACCTCTTTTCGTAATCGTTGTGCAGTAATTAACTTGCATCGTAATCCTAGATTGTCAAGGAGTGTCCGTATCTCCTTCCTTCCAACAACAATTCTTCTTGGCAGCGATGTTTGCGGAGTCCGAGTTTTATAAGAATCCAATTTAAGTAATGAGGATTTATCCGTTTGACTTCGGTCTGATAGGTAGCGTTCCAGCACATCTTGAAAAGATGCTTTGGTGGATCTTTCTTGAGATTCAACCATTCCGCTAATTTGTTCACCGGGAAACCTCCATTCTGGACCAGGTGGCCATTTTTCAGATTCTGGCCAACCTTGAAGGGTCCATTTGGGATCAGTCAAGGTGAATTGGACGACAATATCACACAACGAAGAAGCATCATCCATCGCGTCAACGGCGTTATTGTCTCTTGTAATCGTTAGAACAGCTTTGTCAAAATCTAAACTCAGATTATCAAAGCTCACCGTTTGGAGAAATCCCAAATCCACCTCGGAAATAGCCCGCAATAGACGA
>JABCTV010000205.1 GCA_018238205.1 Candidatus Thorarchaeota archaeon | reverse complement strand
CCAAGTCCCTAGTCCTTTCCCACCCTTCAAAGAAGGAATGAGCCTAATCAAACGCAGACCAATGTTGATTGCGGCGTTCTTGTCTGCGTTGTCGCGATACCCACAAGTATGACAGAGAAAGAAGCTCTGCTTAGGTCTATATCCCTTTGACCCGCACTTGTGGCACTTGATGCTAGTCCAAGCTTCAGATACTGCGTACACTCTCTTCGGATTGAATCCATTCATGCTGAGCTTGTGTTGTAACGAATTGGTGATTCGAGCAAATGCCCATCGGTGGAGCATTCCACGAAACCGACGTCCTTTACCATCACCCTTTCTAGCACGACGACGAATTCCCTTCAACTTCCCAATCGAAACATAGAGGTCATATTCTTGTGACAATTGAAGGATGTGTTCACTGAGTTGCTTCACAAGCTTGCCATCATAGTCAAAACTGACGTTCTCGCGTTTCGAACTGATTGCACGAAGTCGTTTCGTAACATCGTCTGTTGATTGATTACCATGAGGAGGAGAGTCCCTTCTCCGTTGAAGGTTTGCAACCATTCTATCATATTGTCCGATCTTAGATGCCTTCTCTTTATCAGTCCAAAATCGAACTTGTCGAAGACCATCCTGAGTTAATACAACAGAACAAACTGCCTTCTTTATTCCTAGATCTATCCCAATCACTGCATGTGGTTTATTCTCAGAATCAAGAGAGGGGGTATCCATCTTTATCTTGAAGTGAACCCACCACTTGCGACGCCTATCCTTTACAATCTGTATTGATTTTGCTTCTCCAGATTTTATCCGATTGATATGATAGGATGAAGGACTCAAGGGAATCCCTAACCTGTCATGTGTCTTTCTTCCGTCTCTCACAGAATCAAGTGAGTCACGAAGATTCAGCCAGTGTTTGATCTCTTTATCAGGAGTATAGGAGAACTCGAACATACGCCTGAACATATGTCGAGGAAGTTTCTTCGAACTATACCCCTTTGCCTGCAATGGTTTGTTCTTACCAAGAGCCAGATACACACGCCACATTGCCATGGCGGTCTCTCTACACTCCTGTAATTCATTGGTTGAAATATTTGGGAATCTGTCTTTGAAATCATGAGGAACAATACTTCTCGTATCAGTCCTCAACGTCAATTCGTCTATCTTTCCTGCATCAAGTCGCTTCTTGTTCTTTCCTACTAGGAGGTCTCTCTCATGTCTTTCAATCACTCCAAGATAGGCCTTGATAACACTGGTATCCCTGCTAGTGATTCTGGACAGACGTGTCTTCTGTCTACCCGTCATCACATCCCATTTGATAGGAACCTTGACTGTTATTATCACGCCACTGGAGCGACCCATGAGTTTACACCTCAAGTATATAAATTTCCGACCTGTTTCAGGTCGAGGGAGTTTCACTCAACCTCTATCTCCAGAGATTGCTTGATAACCTCCACACTTTATTAGATATAGAGAAGTATATAAATTTATTAAACGTATTTTTAATAAAAGGCTGAAAATATGATAGAAATGGGTTTCAAGCAAAATAAAAAAGGGATTAACCCGTACACTTTGATTCGGAAGTTATGCATTGGGGTATAGGGAATGCTATCGAAAGATCCCGGAAAAGTAATCGTACAGGCCCATAGTCTTGGATTGAGAGCTCTAGTCAATCTACTTAGAGAGCGAACGATCAAGGACACAAACCATCTCCATACTGAAGCCAAGACAAAATTAGACAATGCAATGAGTCAATGGCATTCAAGTCTGAACCAAAACAGACCTAACTTCTCAAAAGTAGCAATCCTCGAAAAGAAACTTCGTGATATTGAGTTAGAGAACATATGGACAACAACTGCGTGTTATGGTAATACGGAACTCAAGAGAGTGCGAAATGAAAAGGAGGGAATAGTGGGACCTCTCAACAATCTCATCAATATCTTTGGAGCAAATCTGAGGGACTACATACTTCTCATGAACCCACTTGAATCACCAGTAGTTATCGGTCAGCAAAAGAAGAAGACAATCTGGGGGTATGTTAGCAATTCATTGGGTAACATTCCAGTAGCACACGGAGGTGATCTACCTGAACTGGACCTAGCTGATATGATCAGGTCTCATGGACGAGAGTTATGTCGTAAATCATTCATCTTTGGAATTCCTCCCAATGATTTTGATGCATATGCATTCCTGCTAATTCGTCGTTTAGCCAGATATGTTGACTATGTGTATACAGATGGAAAGTATGGTGACAAGAATTTCTTACGTAACTGGTCCAAAGCCGTGAAGAATCTTGAATGTGCAGATGACATTCTCAGGACCATAGTTGAAGAATTAGAATGTCAATACAATAGAGCAACAACTAGCCGAATTACTCCCTCAACAGCTGTGGAGATTCGTGAGAAACCTCCAACAAAGAAGTTCTTTGCTGATCAAATAGAGAGACTTCATACACTGAAAAACAAGAAAAATGCATGTGTGTGGATAGCATATCTAAAGAGCTTGACCACTCCAAAGAAACCGAAACTTGGAATGAAGGATGCAGAGCATCTCTACAATATTGTTCAGAATAAAGCTAGATGGGAAGGCATTCGTTATCACAATCTGATTACTGATGGTCTTCCGCAGCCATTCAATATTGAATCGGTCGTATTGCGAGGCGACCAGTTTCTTCAATCAGATGAGAAAACCCTAATCGTCAAAGAAGTTCGAGTTCGAACTCCAGAGGGAAAAGGTCGTATTGATCTTGCTGTATTTGGTAGAACTGAGATTCCAAATCCAAAGAAACCAGGCATTATTACAATATTGAAACCTCTAGCTATCTTTGAGATTAAGACTAGAACGAGTTTCAACTGGGACATTCTAGCTGAGAATTCGAAAGGGAAACGAAAGAAGGTAGTTCCCAAACTCAGAGCTCGAAAGAGAGTACTAAGTGATGATGAATGGGAGAATGTAATGGCAGAGATTCCATCTCGAATCGAAGCTACACAGTTGGAGTTGTACGCATCAGGTCTGGTAAGAGAATATAGGCGCCTAACTGGGGATGAATCAGTTTCAGATATCCTCAAGGGAATCATCCTACTGGATTCCCAGTTTGACTTGGAATTGAATCGCAATGCGGTTCGCTTCTTCGTGAACTATTTTATCGATCGACAGAATATTGACAAGATAGACACAGAATGTAATAGGATATTATTCCGTTCAAAGAATCCAATTGCTGAGAGAGCTGCATTGGTGATACACTCGCCAAATGATAGCCAGGTTGAAGTGTTGAAATCAGAGAGAGATCCATTACAAGATGCAGAAATTTATGATCCATTTGCTCACACTGAAAAAACATCATCACAACACATCTTGTACCTCTCGGCTAGTTCATCATCTAGGTCAGGTTACACAGCATCATGGATAGCTAAGTATTGGCATGGACTACAATATGTGCAAGAATTGAGTTCGAAGAAAGGGAACATTCCTGTAACAATACTTGATCTTGCAGGGGTACTACAACATGAAGACTTGACAAGAGTACGGCTTAGAGTTTCATACCAAGAACCAGACGTTCAATCCTTCTTTGATGGAATAAATCTTGTTGACATTTCATCTTCAGTTGAAGACTTCCTATTCAATGGAGGAAATCTTCCTGATATCAAATCAATTCTTTCTGATGATAAAGAGGACAGACTAATAGTAATCAGTGGATGGCAACTGATTGAGGAATCATTACCTCCCCGACTTAGACCTGCATTGAATGAACTTGAAAGATATCTGGTTCAGAGAATCAATCTGAGCGGTTCCATTACGGTCTGGTTTCTAAATCCAAAACCTGATGAAATGACTTCAAGAGTATATCGAGGTCGCTGCTTGAAACCATTTTGGGACTCGTCGCCTCATAGTCAATTCGTGACCGATATTGTTTGGAACCTTCCAATAAGACCCTACACCTCTACTCAGACTGCCCCGATGTTAGATGATCTACGTGTGATCATTCAAGAAACAAAGGAGTCTGTCAATGCTGAACTCATTGAGATTCCATATCTCAAGGACTGGTCTTCCAGATTCTGGAGTAAACGAAGTAAGAGGAAACAAAAGAAAACAACTACGAAGATAGGGAAAGGAAGATTACCACTAACAGCACAAGACATTCTGTCAAATCCTCAATTCACTAAGGAACTCATTGACGATTCTGTAGACCTCATCCCTTGGCTTCAGGAGTTATGGCCAAACAAATTCTCAAAGACACGTAGTGAGATTCAATATAACCTGGAAGTGAAACGAACAAAATTGTACGGCAAACCTTCACCACATACAGGAATCATGTCAAGGATGCTATACTATCCTCCATTAAAGAAGGCTCGTGGAGGTAGAAGTTATGCACCTACCCAGAATCTAATTCCAAAGGTGAAAATCACTCATCCCAGACACTATCGTAGGTATAGGAAGAAAAAACGAAAGTTGCCAAACAAGCAGAGTTATCGAGCTCCCAATGAGGTGTTACTTGAGTACAAGTGTCTTAGAGACCAGACAGCTAGAAATGTAGAGATTAGGCGATCAAAGCAGACCTTGAGTCTTCTTGCGAACCAAATAGAAACATGGGCTCAAAGCGTGTCATGGAAAGATCTTCTCAAAGAACTAGAAGCTCGTATTCCTGAGAAGAATGCAGTTGTACAATTTGACGATTTAAAGGACATCTCAAATACGCTGACGACAAACGGCGTATCAGCAGAACTCTGGGATTCAATGCTCTGGATTCGTGAGAGTCGATTAGGAAATGAATTGAGAGAGGTTGAGAGGGAGAAACTGGATTCCCTACATGAGAGGCAACCGTATGTAGCCAATCTCTATGGTAACTATCTCATCCTACTTCTGGTAGCGGTTTCTTTGAAATATCCCGAGTTACGAGTTGACCAAATACAGATGCTCTGGGAGTCTGTGAAGTCTTGGAATCTAAAGCAGATTGGTTTCACTCTTAGAGAAACAAAGGACCAGACTAGACCAAAGTTCGATGTTAGAGCTATCTGGACCAATCTCTGTAAGCGAGCTAGAACATTACTTCAGTTGCCAGTTCCTCTACAATCCACTGTAAGATATGGTCAGTTTGTTTTTGCGGACCATGGCGACTACCAAGACTATTGGATATTTCTTGAGGATTTCTATGACCGA
>JABCTV010000204.1 GCA_018238205.1 Candidatus Thorarchaeota archaeon | reverse complement strand
GTGGCATTATGTTCCTCCAACCAAGAGAATGTCTTTCAGACATTATACACCCCCTTGATTGGTTTCGGAGAGTTTCGCAACTGCCTCATATAGTTGTCAGAAGGTTATACAGTCGCTATAATCGGTAGCATGAGGGTGGAAAGTTTACACAGTTGGCAGGTTAGTACCGCTCAGGCTTTAGAGATACAGCAGGAGCTAGCAGCGAGGGTATCTAAAAGGAGTGAGGTTACCGCTCCCCGCTTTATAGCCGGTGTGGATATATCAGTGGGAAAAGAAGAAGGAATGGCTACCGGGGCAGTGGTCGTCTTACAAAATCAAGAAGTAATCTATATCCGAAATCTACATTCCTGGGATGAGGAGGTTGTTGGGAAACAAGTTTCCATCAAAGGAATTGTCCGATTAGAGAAGTACATACCAGATCCAGAGGTAGCAGAAGATGGTGCGATAAGCCAAGGAGCAATCGGTTCCCAGTATGTGCTTGATGATGCTCAATGGTAAACGTAAATTGCATCATCAAACATTGCTCAAGCTGAGAACTCAGATACTCTAAGGTCGTTTCGTGTCATAAAGAAAATATAGACAGGAACTGATGCCAATAAAATCACTGCAAGCATTGAGATGAAAATTGTGATTATTGATATTGGAATGTACGCCAGCGTAGAAACAGCAGCATCAGGTATGAGAGTATAGATACTCAGAAGCGCCGCTACAAGTACAGCTGGAACTCCAGCTCTTACTCCAACATCCAACCCCTCTGCAATCATCACTTTTGCTATGAATGAGGGTTTTGCTCCAATCGAACGCATGATGATATAGTCTCTCAGTCTTCCAAACACAGAAACAAGGAGATAATTCATGAGACCAAGAAAAGCACTAACTAGTGCCATCATTGCTAATGGATTCAATAGAATCCAGATAGTATGAACGATCTGAATGTTTTCATCCAAAACATCCTGTTGCCTGTAAACATCAAATCCATAGCTCTGAGCAAGACTTTCAATTTCACTAATTACTGCTTCATCATAATAGTCAACTTGAACCAAAGCCAAGTTACTTCCAGTCACACCAGAAATACTCTGTAAAACAGATTGGTCCATAATTGCCATCATTCCACCGTTCAGTGTATCAAAGGCTCGAGCACGTACCTTCAGAGAGATCCCTCCAAAGCCCAATGATTGAACTAGAGGATCTTCAAACATCTCATCTGCAAGGTTCCCTCCAATCCAAACCTCGGTATTGTTTGCTGTTGTACCTTCAAAATACCAATCTGAAATGGTTGAATCCCAGTCAATGCCTACAAGTAATGCTGAACCTTCACGCTGTTGTCCTATGCGGGTATATTCTTCTATCAACTCATTATAGATGATCCCATCACCTTCTTGCACATCCGAATATACAACAAGACGAGACTCTACATTAACAACCCCAAGTACATCATCAAGCTCTGTCAAGAGCGAGGAATTAATCATATCAGAAATTTCGAGAAAGTCAAACGAATCATTGAGAGGTGTACCATATAGTGAATATGCATCATAATACTGGTCTAATAGATTAGAATTACCTATTGCGATAACATTGGTGCCCATGGATCTCATCAGATAGGACTGTGATGTTGTTTCCACTACACCACCGCCCATCCAGAGGAGTGATGCAATTGTGAAGCTTAGAAATAATGAAATGATAGTTCTTCGAGTTCCACGAATTCTTCGACCTGTTCCTTTAGCTGCAACACGAAAAGCTAATCCAAAACTATCAAGAAAACCAGTCTTGGTAACCTTGGAACCCACATCGGGATTTAGTGCTAGCGAAGGTGATTCCTGAACAGTATCATAAATGGGCTTCTGTGCAGAATAGTACCCAGCAAATATGTAAATGACTGCTAATAATCCGATTTGAAGAAGTGGAAAGTTCATTGTAAACTGGATATTTGGTAAGTAAGAAGATAACCAAATCATTCCAATTATATAGAATACAGTTCCAAAGGATAATCCAAGAATCACACTAGCAATGAGCAATATTACTGATTGTGCCATGAAAAAGTCAAAAATAGTATCCAGTGTTGTTCCTACTGCCTTCATTAGTCCAATATCACGGCGACGTGTAACCATCTCCAGTGATACTGTTGATGACACTACAACAGCCCCCAGTATGAAAACAAGTAATAGGATAAACCATACGAAGGTTGAGAAGAACATTCCCATTGAAGAGGTTAGAGTTCCTGTTATTGAAAAGGTTGAAACATCAAGAAGCACATTTCCAAATAAAAAGATGAAAGTCGTAGATGCTACTATGCTAGTCAGGGAGAATAGTACAAGTGTTGACCTGAATGGACGTCTCTTAAGATCCTTCGACGCATAGGTCTGTAATTCAGACATCTGAATGCAACTCTCCTGCATCCATCTTGAACCGACGAATTCCAGCTTGTTGTATAATACCCTCATCATGAGTCATTACGATAACTGCCTTGCCCATAGAATTCAATTCGGCTAGAAGGTCTCTTACCATCGCTCCACTATCACCATCAAGGTTTGCAGTCGGCTCATCTGCTAGTATGATGGGGGGATCATTAGCCATTGCTCTAGCTATTGCCACCCTTTGTTGTTCTCCCGAACTAAGCTGCCAAGGAAGGTGGTCTGCCCTGTGTTCCATTTCGACCCGCTCAAGTAACTTCATTGCTTCATCTCGAAGTTTAGAGGGAGTTTTTTCCGAAAGCTGCATTGGAAACAGTACATTCTCCACTGCAGTCAATGTTGATATCAGATTGTAACTTTGAAATATGAAACCTGTATTATTCAGTCTAAAGGATGATCTGAATGCTTCATCATAATCGCCGATTGGAACATCCATTATGTGAACTCGACCAGAAGAACTCAAATCAATAGATCCAATGATATTGAGGAGTGTCGTTTTCCCTGAACCTGAATGACCTGCGATGACAATGAAATCACCCAACTTCACTTCCAAGTTTACATTTCGTAAAGCTTCTATCTCAATTCGTCCTGCTTTGTAAACTCGTGAAACATCTTTCAACTTCACAGCATATTTAATGTCTTCAAAGTCATCAGCATCAAGATTATCATCAGTGTAATCTACGATATCATGCAGGTATTCATCATCAGCCATATTGGTTCACCTATGAAATAGTCTTGAAACTAAGTCATTGTGTATATACTGTCCTCAGCCCGTTTTCAAGATAAGCATAGAGGTTGGCCAGTTATTGTACTATTCAATATCAGTCAGTTACACCAATATTTCTGAGCATGTCAATGCAGTCCGTGCCCAATCAGTTAGTATGACTGGTTTCTCTCTTCCAAAGACCTTGATCGATCTCAGAATTTCAGCTTTCAGGAGAGAACTGGTATAATAGGAAATGAGACTCTTATCTACATCGAGTTCTCTACTAATCTCAGCTTGTGTGGTCTGACCATTCTTCATACACTCATTCAGGATAGAACCTACTGTAGGATTCCGAGCAAGGGCGGTTAATAGAAGAACACGTTCTTCAGATGAATAATCGGGTGGAAAGATGTGTCTCACATTTCCAGCTCGAAGTGATACCACTTGACCATCATTCTCAAGATTCTTCAAGTGATATTGCAGAGCTCCCATTGCACATCCAAGAGTCCTATGAAGCTCACGAAGATGAATTCCGGGATTAGCAGAAACCTCATCCGCGATTCTATCACGTAGTTTGAGAATTCGTTTATCCTTGTTACGTTCGATTGAAACGGTTCCTATGATTAGTGCAAAAAAGCCCAAGTCGACCGATTTAGTTACCCAATGATTCCAAAAAGTAAGTGTTCCAATACCGGCCCATGCTATTGCATCAGCTGTGATATTGATTGTTCCGCTACTCGCTGTTGATAATGTGAAACCTAAATCGAGTGTGGCTTGGTTATTATTTGATGCAGTCGGTATCTCTTGAGCAATTAGATTCACACCACCAAACCCAGAACAAGACAGAGCAACACCAATTATCCCCCAAGTAATTAGCATGAATGATAATCCAATGAGAATTCTTCTGGTCCAGTGACTGCTGCTCATGTTTATTCTACCACCACGAACCTTAATATGATTTGGTAGTTAAGCAAATTGTTTGTTGAAAGATTGCACTACTGACTTGAACCACGAGGGGGGTAAGTCAATGTGATTTTGAAAGAGCAAGATTTTGCACCAGTAGACATGCAGGTATCTTCCACTACAACAAGTTTTTCGTACTCGATTCTATTGAAGTCAATGAGGTATTCTAGAACTGCTTCGACAAAACCTAACAAGAAATGACAGCCAGGTTCATCGGCTTCATGTCCAGATGCATATGGATTGTTTTCAATTTCGATTATTGCTTCCTCATCAAGCCATAATTTGTACAGTTTTGAGATTTTGATATCACCAAATGGTACAATCAATGTTTCCAAGGCCATTTTAATAAATTCGACTATACCCTTGAAGTCACCAGGAGGCTTCTGTTTTCCAACTTTGAAATACTCTCTCTGTGCTTCAAGACCAGCAAGTCTTCCTGCAGAATAGTAAAGGTCGCGTACACGATCTGGAAACATGACCTCAATTCTACTTCCAATCTTATTCCAAGTCTTTGCAAAGAAAGCTGACATCAGGTCGCGATCCTTCAACTTGCCTTGCCACCAAGGAATCACCTTATCCTGCTTTGACATTTGATAATCTCCAGTATTAGTTATTCTGAATAAATGCAAGTTAAGAGCTTTGTTGTGACATTCTATCGTACTATCCTAAGCGGACATTCCAGACACACATGTCTGCACCAGTTGCACGACACATCTCTTGGAACACCTTAGCTTCTACACTCTTGAACTCAAGTATTGATTCAAGGATACCACTAAATATCTCACAATAACCGAAGCCTCTCATCCCCTCAAGATTAACCTCTTGACACCATACACATTCCTTGTCACTGATCCGAACTGAACCCCGTGCAGTTTTCATATCGACTTCAGTTGGTTTCTTATCATATAGGATTTTGTAGACTACATCAATAAGCTTGGAAACATCCTCACGGGTAGTAACATTGGCTTTGGTCTTCTCCACAATCTCAGTGTTGAGGTATATCTGCTGGCCAATCTCACGTCCCAAATCGCGAAGTCGCTGGTTTGCTTCGTCAATGTTAGATGTTTCTGAAAG
>JABCTV010000203.1 GCA_018238205.1 Candidatus Thorarchaeota archaeon | reverse complement strand
ATTGACTCAGCTAGCTTTCCTAGGCGAGTAAGAACTCCCTTTGTATCTGCAGGATTCTCTAGAAAGTTTTCACTATCATAATCACTCACACGTTGGCGAAGTGAATCTCGCGCAGTGGGTTCATGTCTAGTAGCGTCAATGAGAGTTGTGTTTTCTATATCAGTGTCTATTGGTTTGGAGTGGATAATGGCTTGAGAATCTTCCCCGATATCATCACGTATTTGCTTTAGCACCACATACTCTGCTTCAATTGGAAAACTGATGATACTTAGGCCACTGGTTCCAAACCATTTGTTCAATGGGATTGTAGTAATCTTCAACTCCTCCTTCCTGTTTCTGTAGAAATGATCGATTCGGAATCATCTATTGATGAAGATAGGTTATACATAGGAATACCATGAGCTTGGTCAAGAAGATCACCCGTGACCGAATCTGTTGCCATATTTTGTTTACGACAAATATTAGTCTTCAATGCTTCAATATCTGTTGTCATTGTGATGCAGTTTATTTGTAACTCGCTCTGATTTTCATGTACATAGACTGTTAGGGGTACATGTCCAACACCAGTCTTGAGAAAATCTATGAGGCCCTTGATGGTTGATTCCAATTCAGTCTGAAACTGGTATAGATTCGAATCAATGAGCACTTGAACTAGATATGGTTTCCCGAATATTGAAGGAATAACCTCAGGGATATATCCCAACACAAGACCATCATCTTCCAGCTTCCTGGTACGATACAGGGCCGTAGATTTGGGGATGTCCAATGCACGGCCTAATGCAGCTGGGCTACTTTTCACGGAGTTTCGTAATGAGAGAAGTGTAGCTGTCCAATCGCCAATTGTCTTCTTCTGTTGACCCAATTTGAACCCTCATTATTGTCCATTGTTCAATTCCATATAAACTCAGTTGTCCATTGTTCAACTCGAATTGTCCATTGTTCCAAAATGCTTGGGTTAATGATTAAGTAAACTAGAGGCAAGTTCTTTCTTGTGATATAAAATGTCGTTTGATATCGTAAACTTCCTGTTAGGCCCAGCAGAAATCCTAACACAAGGAATGGTGGGTCTCATCTTGGGGCTCGGAATGAATGCAATGCAGATCTGGCTGATGTACGAGATTGTTGTTCTTGTACCTCCACGATCTAAGAATCTGATTGATGCTATGGACATGGAGCTTAGCCAGACCCAGTATTTTAGTGGGATGAAGTATCGAATCTATTCAGCACTGTTTCAGATTTTCTTACCACTAGTGCTGATCTGTGTATGCTACCTTTCATTCTGTCTGTTCACCAGTGTTGTCACAGACCTGTTCTAGAACATCCGAGGTGAATGTTAAGAATGCGCTTACGCATTGCCCACCACTTCCCTCTTTTTTTGAGGGTCATGTTTGCAATTTCACTGGTCCTTCTTGCTAGCAGTATCACACTCTGTTCAGCTCAGGAAGTAAGTGACGGTACTCCATGCATTGTCCTAGCCAAACCAGGAGAATTGTACGAGTTGGAGTTGTATCAACTAGGAAATGATACTAGGCATATGATCATTATCAACTTCAACTTTGAGAATGAAAGTGCAAGCAGGTTAGAAGTGCAAGTTCCATACAATGGTAATTATGACTCAGCATCCGAAGTATACGGTGTCAATGATGGCTCAGGGCTACTATTGTGTACGATAAAGTATGTAGGAATTGAAACTGTACTTCTTGGGGAAGAGCGAGCCAAGCTTGAGGTAGACAGTACAGACTACCAAGCACGCTTAGTTGGTGTGCATTTGTCCGAGTCTTCAATAGATATAGAGATTCCAAAATCCTTTGGGATCATCCTTGCTCTGTGCAGTCTATTGCCATTCTTCTTACTGGCTCCTGATGCAATAACCGACTTGCAGGCACATCTGGAAGCAGAGGCAGCTTCCAAGGGAGTGTATGGACGGATTCTTGCTCTGTTACTTCCGCTCCTAACAATCGGGCTGACATTTTGGCTTCTTGAGAGCTTGAGCATTTTCGGGTGATGAACATGACTGAAAGTAAAAAAACCACACCCTCCGGAATGAAACAACGTATAAAGAATTATTATGCGGATAAAGTAGAAGAATTGGAAGAGGATCAGAATAAGAACTGGGAACGGTCTGGAGGTTCCTTGAAGGGATGGATGAACAGATTCACTGGAGGTCTTGACCTTCCATTCAAATCCATCGCCATCTTTGCAGGTAGTTGGATGCTTTTGGAGATAGGCTGGCCCCTCTTGATAATATTTGGAGTGGCAACCGCTGGAAACGTTTGGAGTATTCCAACGACAATTCCATGTCTATTCATTGCAGTATATGTCAATATCATGATCAGCGGAATGAACATGATTCGCAGCATAATAACACAATTGGGAGATCGACGGGACAATCTTGTGAAAGCTCTATTTCGAGGATACTTTTGGAGCCTCTTGTCAATTGGGCTCATTCTGATAGTCCATGAATATTTCCATACCACTATGCCAAATCTGTTCATTCTACCCATCCTCTATTTCATACCAATCCAAGTTTTTGGAAACACAATCCCGTTTCCTCTATTTCTTGGACTAAGTGGATGGTACATGGATATCGCAGTCACAATCGTTGTGTATGTCATTGGGATAACTGGTAGTGCCATTGGGGGTATTGAGATCCTGCGTAACCTGCTGGACAATTCTAGTCAGCGTGGTACATATGGTGCAATTTTCGGTGTATTGCTTCTAGCTGTGTTCCCAGTTGTGAATATCTACTTCTCACTGGTATTTCTAACGTCCACTCTGGACCTTTTTGGGAGGTGTGTGTCCTTTGGCGCTTGATCCAATCGCTCTGTTTGCCTTGATAGTTCCCATCCTGATAGTATTTGGACTAAGTATATTGACTATGACCGTGATTCATCTTGGTCTGTCTGTGAGTGGAAATCGGTTTGCCACAGAGATTACGTGTTCTATAGGAATGATTGTATTCTTTGGAATTGAAATAGTATTAGGCATAGCATCATTGGAACTCACTCTATCTATGTTATTGTTGGTCACTCCGGTGATGCTCATTGAGGTTTTTCGACCATCAAACGAACAAAGAAGTGGCTCTCCTCAAATTATTGCAATTGAAGAAGATGCAAGTAGTCTTTCGAAAGAAGTCCTGTGTCTTTCATACAATGGTTATGTTGCTCTTACAGGAGTCCGAATCAAGGGTATTCCGTTAGAAAATAGAACGCAAAACAACCCAAGTGAAGAGAATGATGAACTCAAGTGGTTATATCCACTGTGGGAAGACAGTAAGAAATCTAGTAGCATTTACACTCTGGAAGCGAAATTTGAGAAGGGTCTTGCAGAACTCCGTTTCTTTACTATCAATCAAGACAATGATTTCAAACAGGCTATGGAAAAGGCATATCGATCAAGACAGCTTGCAGAAACTTGGCTTTCACGTATCAAGTATGACTATGAGGTCATTACTTCGGATGATCTACAGACGATATACCATGAACTCGATTTTGGTCATCTAAGAGCTACTCCTGTAAAGAATGTAGCACAATCAGATGATAGTTTTCTTGGTGGAATATCAATTGAACATCTACCTGATAATCTAACAAATAATTGGGGAGAGATGCTTCAGCAGTTCCTTAGAAATCGTTTGTCAGGTCATACTCTTCTCTCCTTTGTTTCAGGTCCTATTCCCAAATTACATGACCGAATAGGTGAGAGTAGGGAGGACTCGAAAGTACAGACGAGAACTCCGTTCCGTGTTGAAGACCACAAGCATCGGAAAACGTACAGACAGATGGCTGAGGTTGAGGCTTGCGAAGAGACAGGTGCATTCCGTATAGGAACATCCGTCTTGCTTCGTGGTTCAACAGTTGAAGAAGTTGATAATGCTGTAAAAAATGCAGAAGCTATTATTCAAGGAGTATGGGGCGGAGTAACGATTTCCAATCTAACAGGCAATAGTTTTCTACGCGATTGGAGCAAGTTTCTACTTCGTAACTATATAGGGAAATCTGTATCTGTTAGTGGTGCAAGACTGACTGGACTTGTACAGATCTCCGAGGCGATGCCAGGAATACCAAATTGTGTAGTACCACCTTCCTTTGCGATTCCGATGCTTCGTAGTGCAATTGACTCGGTTGCTTTCGGTCATATTCTTGACAGGGGAAGAATAACTGCTCAAGAGCATAGTATCCCCATTAATTCATTCTGCCTTCATACAGGTATCTACGGAAATCCTGGAAGCGGCAAGACCAATACAGGAATGGAACTCACCCATCAGATTCACCAACATGGAATTCCATTTCTTGCTATAGTACCCGCCAAGACCGAATGGAGACTGCTATCAGCGTACATTCCAGAGTTACGGATCTTTACTGCTGGTGATGAGACCACATCATCCTTCAGATACAATTTCTTCGATGTTCCACCGGGTGTTCCCATTCAGACACACATCAACAATGTCACTCTGTGTTTCATTGCAAATTGGCCAACAGAGGGAATTCTAACTGAGCATATCACGAAGATATTCAGAAGAACATACACTAATGCAGGATGGAACTTACTCACAAACGAGCGGGGCGCACCTATTCTTTTAGATGATCTATATTCTGCAATGGAAGAGGTGGCTAATGAACTCAAATATGGGGCCCGTTTGAAGCAAGACTTTGTGGGTGCTCTCACTGCACGTTTTGAATCATTATTGGATGATCCAGTATTCTCCGTTATGGTGAACACACGAGAAGGATTGACAATACCAGAGTTGTTGAATAATCCGACAATACTAGAGCTTCGCCATCTTCCTGATACCCAACGTGCACTACTAACAAGCCTGATTATGGTAGCCGTGACAGAGTACCTTGAAGCTCAAGAAACCTCAGCAGAGCAAGAATTACGTCATCTCCTAGTCTTGGAAGAAGCCCATCATGTTCTGAAACGTGTTGGAAATGGATATGGAATACATGAAGGCCATTCATCCCAACAGCAAGCAATCAACACCATCGTTCAACTTCTCCGTGAAGCGAGAGGTCTTGGTCTGGGTGTAGTGCTGATAGATCAATTGCCAGCGGACCTTGCTGATGCTGCTGTAAAGCTTCCGGGTATTACAATCATTCACGGACTCAAGGATGCAAGGGAACGGCTCTTGGTAGGTGGTCAGGCAAACCTGAATGATGAACAATTCTTACACATTGGAGCACTG
>JABCTV010000202.1 GCA_018238205.1 Candidatus Thorarchaeota archaeon | reverse complement strand
GCACCCGAATGGAGAAACCAAGTCGATTCAGGGCGAGAGTGCTGCTGCAATGATATTTGACCGGGAGGCCGACCTCCTTCTACGACTCTCCGGTTTTGAAGTACTTGAGGAATATAGCGATTGGGATTTTCAACCGTATAGTCCAGGAATGAAAATGAGAATCCTGGTGCTAAGAACCAGTGGGGGGAAGACTCCTTCTTGATGAGTTGTCAGAACCCGATGACCAGTGAGTCAACTTGCTGGGCAGAATGCGAATGATCTTCATCACGGAATGCTGCAGCCAACGTTAGGCACTGTATCTGTATCTGTCCAAGAACTCATGGTACCTGGAAGGATTCCAGCTTGTCAAAGGCTGGATAATACCTTGGTCACCTGTGTGCCAGACCTATGGAACCAGTAGCGATCTATTCAGACCCCGTTAGGAGAATGCGCGGTATGAAAGACCGCGGGACCTCCCAAACTGATGGCATGTTATTCCAATTGGGTCTGATTGTATCTATCAATCCCGTATTTCAACTTGAAGTCGTCGATCCAGTCGTGATGACGCTCGGATTCATCAATAGCGTTGACAATCTGCTGAATAGTCACCCTTCCGATACGGGGCGCATGTTCAGCCGGCACAGATTCCATGAGAAACGGCCACAGGCCGGACTCCTTGCCGTTCTTCGAAGTCTTCACAAACACAGGACTCCTCTCGTCGTGAAGAAGCATGAAACAGCCCTCCTTTTTGAGCGAGAGCAGCACCTCTCTGAAAAACTGGTAATAGTTGGCAAACGGGCAGATGGGCCCGGATGCGAAAACAGTTTCCCTGAAGCTAAACTCGTTCATTCTCTCCCAGTATTTCCGTCCAATGTGGTGAAGGTAGCAGCTGCCAAACCCGTACGAGATAGGATTCCTCCCATCACAATCGCCGCGTGAAAAAACTGAACAGCCGCCGAATCCCGGTTCCACGAGTTTTGCCTCGACGAAGATTCTTTCGGTTTCCCCTGATATGACTAGATCAATCGATGTAGGTTGCCCGGAATCCTCGTTGAAAACCGTCCTGTCGTCATACTCAAATTCAGCCATGATTTTCCCTGTCGGCCATGCTATTCCAGCCCGTTCGATAGCGACGCGTAGTGGTTCGAGGTCTTTTCTGACAATCAATGGTCCAACAAGATTGAAAATCATTGCCTGGCTGCTCAGGCCGTGGTGAAGATACTTGTGAAGCGGAAAAGAATCCTTACCTAAATGCCGTTCATGTTCTTGCTGGATGTACTCGGCTACGTCAGCGCAAATGATATTTTGCGGCCAGTTGTCAAGGGATTTGAGGCAATAACGCCATTTCGCATGTGTGGCCAATCCTTTCTTGGAAAACCATTTTTCTGCAGCATCCCGCAGTTCACGCTCAAACGCCTTGTAACGCTTGAATGGCCATGTTCGAGCCAACTCCCTGCTGTTCATTCTAATCATTTTTATCCCTCTTGGATTCTGGCTATTCACTCAGAAGCACATTATGCCATATCTAGATTGTGTGTGATTTCAAATACGATTCAATCCAGTTTCTTGACCTGTAGAAATTGTTATTACAGTCTTACTACTATACTAACGATTGTTCCAGAAAGGAGGCGAATTATGTTAAAAGAAAAAACCTTCAAAGCTAGCAAAGCCAGTATTAACTATGCTGAAGGACCGAAGTCAGGTCCTCCATTGATTTTGCTGCATGGGTTATCTGGTCGGTGGCAAGGCTTCCTTCCTATTATCCAACCACTCACTTTGAGATGGCATGTTTTTGCTCTTGATCTCCGGGGTCATGGAAACTCAAGCCATCCAGGACTTTACAAATTAAGAAATTATGCTGATGATATCATTGAGTTTGCCAGAGAGCTAACCTCAGAACCAGCTGTTCTTATTGGTCAATCACTAGGAGCCTTGATTGCATTTATTGTTACTTCTGAGATTCCTGAAAGCATCAGAGCAGTGGTCGATCTTGATGCAGAACCAAATCCAAGTAAGGAGTGGGCAGGGAAACAGAGTGAAGCAATGCGAGATTTAATGATCTGGCGGAAGGAGTTGGCCCAGAACAACAGGACAGTGGAAGACTATATTCCAGCCCTTGCAGATGCGACACGGCCGGGACAGGATCCACCAGTTCGTATTGGAGATACGGTAGATGACATCGGATTATTAATAGGAGCTTTTTATGCTACAAAGCTTGATCCTGAAGTCTATACCCCCTTTATTGATATCAGTAAGGATTGGGAAGAGTTCTTCGAGGATTATGATGCTCAAGAAATCCTCCCGAAAATAAGATGTCCAGTACTTCTTATTCGTGGCGATCCCAAATTTGATTCCACGCCGTCGGATGAGGAAATCAAGCGAGCTAAAAGTCTAATGCCACAGATGATCACTGCAACAATTGAAGACAAAGGGCATGATTTAGGTAGGAGTACATGGGATGTGGGACCACTACTCCGTGCATTAATGACCTTCTTAGAATCAGTTCGATGACAATATACATCAAAAACAAATTAACTGATTAGCGGAAGCTCTCTTTCCACATACACCTTCGGTATTAACCTTGACCCCGAAAATATGGGATTAGAAAGTTAACCAATCTAACAAGCACCACATTCTAATGCATGTGGATTATGTATCAGTTGAGTTCAATGAAGTTTGAGAAGGTTGGCAATAGAGGTTTGCTTTTTTCATTTGACGATCCATACCTCACAAATGTTCATGTAATCCTAGGAAGTGACCATGTTTTCGTTCTAGACACATTTCTTGGGAATGATTCAATGAAGATTGTGCAGAATATAATTGCTGAAGAGGGGCACGCAGGTAAGCCAATTGTTGTCTTCAATTCACATGCCGATTATGATCACTATTGGGGAAATGGTGCCTTCAAGGATGCAACTATTGTCGGGCATGAGAAGTGCAAGGTGAGGATTGTAGCTGAGAGTGAAGCATCTCTTGTAAAGTATGCAGACCATCAGAGGGGTGAAGTAGAGTTGATACCACCTAATCGAACTTTTCAAGAAACTTTAAAATTCGAAAATGAAGGAGTGAAATTCTTCCATACTCCGGGACATACTTTGGACTCAGCTTCTTGTTATGATATGGTGGACAAGGTCTTGTTCGTTGGAGATAACGTCGAAAGTCCTTTTCCATACTTGAATCATGCTAATTTTGAGCAGTATATTCATACTCTGAAATCGTATCTCAAAGTTGATTGGAAATATATCGTCACGGGTCATGACCCCATTATGGAGAAACCAGACCTAATAAAACAAAACATCGACTATTTACGAAAGTTCAGAGATTGGAGTCTTGATATTGACTCTATGAGTACTCAGGAACTTCATCGACATGTTGATCACAATCTAAATGCAATCAAAGAAGAGCTAATGAAGAGTGAGCAAAAGAAATCACTGTTGAAACATCTGAAAGAGCTGGAGAAATATATCTCCTAGCTCTTAGAAAGTAAAATAGCTTCAAATTTCTATTAGTGTTCCGCTACTTGCTGGCGTACACAACAATTCGCCTCGTACATCTACATTATCAAGTCGTACCCAATAATTACCTGTTGTGACTTGACAGGTTAGATCCTCATAAACCGTTGAATTCGTTATGTCAATTCCATTGTTACCTGGACAATTTATTCCATGATGGAAGTATATGTTGTCAAAGGTTGCATTATTAGCAGTCAAATTGATATTTCCATGTCCTGCCAACGCCTCGATATCAAGAGTGTACGCACTATTAATGGTGATATTCACAGTTGCTTCTGCATCGCCCTTATTCAATGCACATACATCAGAGGGATTTTCTTTTAATATCTGAATGGTCACATACCTACCATACGAACTATTTGTTACCTGAAGGTTCGTGTTCTTTCCTTTTGCTCCTTCGACAAGGACTGTAAGTTTCCAATTAATTTTGATCATGAAGCCAGGGTCATCAACAACATTGAATGTTGCATTATGAAAACAAACATCATAGTAAATTGAAATATTCTCAGCTTCAGAATAGGTATCTTCGTAGATGGTCACAGTTTCATCATAGTCGACCAATTCAACTTGAGTGAGTAACACGTACAAACCGCCAAGAACAATCGCACTGACTAATAGCCCAACGAAACATATACCCATTGATCTTTTTCTCATCTTCTTCACTTCTTGTTTGCTGTTCACTGAAAACTTTGTTTATTCTATCGCGTCTTAGATTTCTCTAGTTAAATGCATTATTAGTTCATCTCTGAATAGTTATGATTAGAAATTTGAAAAAGAAATACTCAAAACAGAGGTATCTTCTAAAAATGGTATGACTTCTGTGATTAGATTCGAAGATTATCTTGCTATAGAAACCGCAGGAGGAGCTACCTGGCGTCATGATGGACAACGTATCGCGTTCACATCGAACGCCACAGGTCTGTTTCAAATCTATTCCTGTGAAATTGAGGTAGGTAAGATTTTCCCTAGGAAGCAACTCACCGATGAAGAGGATAGATGCACCGATCCAAGATACTTGTCTGATGGAACTCTTATCTTTACACGTGACCGTGGTGGTGATGAGAACTTCCAGATTGGGCTTATTGAGGAAGACGGGACTCAGCACTGGTTGACTTCAGAGCTAGGAGCTAAACACAGGATTTCGCGAGCTACAAAGGATTACCTTTACTTTAGTGCTAACCTTGTTGATAGAGCACGACTTGATGTCTATAGATGGAAAATCCCACTTCTTGAGAATGAACCCAAACGGATTTACGAACCTAAGAAAGGAATCATTGTAGTTGCTGGGACTTCATCCGACGAGAGCAAAGTGCTCATGGTACAATATCTTGGAAATATGGACCAGCGTCTATTGCTTCTTGATGTGAATAGCGGAAAAGTACTAAACCTTACAGCGTCGATTAGCAGTGAAAAGCCAGTTCGATGGGATGTCGTACGTTGGCTTGATTCAGATCACATTCTCGTGAATACAGATTACAATGCAGACTTCAAACGATTAGCAATAATCTCAACTTCTGGAGATTTCAACTCACTCAAGGATTTATCCGATAAAGTACAGTTTGAGATTGAAAAGTTTTCGCACAGCGAGGATTCGATTTGGACATATTTTGTAGAAAATCAAGAGGGCTATAGTACCATTCATCGAGCCAAGTTCTCCAAGGAGGGATTTACTGAATTTGAAACCTTACCTTTTCCCCTTAGAGGAGTCAT
>JABCTV010000201.1 GCA_018238205.1 Candidatus Thorarchaeota archaeon | reverse complement strand
TGAATGATTGGTAGTCCTGCAAGTCTGTTGAAATAGTAGGTTCCTACAATACTAGCATTGTAGCTCGAACCGCAGGCTACAAGGTAATGTCGCGAGGCATCTTCAAACATCTTGATCCATTCATCGCTATGTTGCCCTTCAAGGACACCCATAATATCCTGAGCTATAGTTGGTTGCTCGTTGATCTCTTTTAGCATGAAGTGAGGATAGCCGCCTTTCTCAGCAGCTCTGGCATCGACATTGGAAATCTCTGGTTTCCGTTCTAATTGCTTCCCATCTTCTACTCTGTAGACTTTGACGTCATCATGAGTTAGAACCAGCATCTCACCATCTGCAAGATAGATTACATTGTTTGTAAGAGGAAGAACTGAGGGTAAATCACTAGAAACAATAGTAGCATCATTAGCAACTCCAGCAACTAGGGAAGAGCCCATTTTCACTGCATATATCTCAGGTTCATCTGCTCGTCCTACTGCAAATGCAAACGCACCATGCAAGTCTTGGGTTGACTTACGAACAGCTTCAAACATATCTCCAGTTTCTTCATAGTACTTGTCCACGGCATGCACGCAGAGTTCTCCATCATTCTCAGAACGTACAATATGACCAGTTTCAATGAGTTCCTTCTTGTACTCGACATAATTATGGAGATTGCCATTGTGTGCTCCGAAAAATACTTCCTCACAGCCAAAGTGAGGTTGTGCATTTACCTTAGTAGGAGCCCCATAGGTAGCCCATCGAAGTTGAGCAATTCCACGATCACCTCGCATCTGAGAGAGACCCAATAATTTGTCAACTTCATCAACTGTGCCAACGTCCTTCCTGAGGTCAACTTTTCCATTTCTAACTGCAGCAACTCCCACTGAATCATATCCTCTGTAAGTGAGTTTGCTACTGCATTTGACAAGTAACTCGCCAATGTTATCTGAATTGAGAGTTACTATCCCCGTGATGCCGCACAAAATATTACCTCAGTTGGTCTTTTAGGTAAAGACGACGGGTGAATCTTAATTATCGATAAAAGAGTTGTGTCCGGTCAAGACCTGTACGAATTATAGATTGAATCACGAAGAGTCGAAGACCTTTTAATGCCGATTTGAGATTCACCACGAAGAGAGAGAGAGAGAGGTCCCGAGCAATGGGTAAACAAAAAAGAATGGCTTTACTATTGCATCCGTTCCGAAAGGAGCTCTATCAAGTTCTTTGTGAAAACCCAGGTACCTACCTTCTCGAACTGGTCGACCTTCTTGAATCACCTCTGGGAACCCTCACTTGGCATCTTCGCATCCTTGAAAGAGAGGGACTTGTCAAATCCATTAAATTCGCAGGGAAGCGATTATACTACCCAAAGATGTTACGCTCAGAAGAAGCAGAGATGGCGTATCTCACAATGCGAAGTGATACTGCTCAGAAAGTATTTGCTTTTGTTGTTAATAACAGTGGATGCTACCAAGAACAGATGGCTGAAGCTCTATCCGTCCACCATGATACAGTAAGATGGCATGTATCACGTATGGAAAAGGTTGGTCTCATCAAAGTAATTCGTGAAGGACGGAAGAAACGCCACTACTTAGCTGACCTAGGCAAAAATCTCATGAAGGGTAGCCTCAACACAATCACCGAGGCATACATCCTATTCTTGATGGAGAAACTTGAGGATGGCTGTCTGAACCCACAAATAATAGAAACAACGGATACTCATGTTACAATAAGAATCGACTGTCCTGAAAGAGGAAAGGACTGCTTCATTACAATCAACTTAACAGATTGGGAATTTCATCTCATAGAAGAGGAAGAGGAAAATGAATCTCCGATAGATCCTGAAACTGCCAAAGCGGGTGGAAATTAGGCCGCACCATCAAGAACCAATCGAATTTTTTGCGCTATCTCATCAGGTTCAGGTCCACGACACACAACTGCAAGTAATCGTGTTTCATCAACTCTTGTGATTACTAGTTTCACAGATTGTGTATCAACAGAAATTGTGTGGGTCACATCAGAGTATGTTAGACCATTGGCATAGAGTGAACCAATAATACCTGCAATTTCAATCTCTTCACTAAAGCCAACTGAGCCTAATGGTAGACCTTCTACAGTCAGCAAGATTGCTTGAGTTATATCAGGCACCTGTTCCACAATTCTACCCAGTATTGTCTGTTTACCAAAGTCTCTTGTTGAACCCATAACTAGTTCCATTCGTGTAGCTAATGATTGGAAAATAGGAACTAGTTGGGCAAGTTCCAAACCAGCATCATCACCTCGTGAAACGACAACAACTAGTTGATAATGGGGTTGCACAATAGTCAAGATTCGTTCAATGGTTGTTGTGTGAACCAGATGTGTGGGCACGTTTTCTTTCATATGACTTAGAACTGAAGAGCCACCCCAGACAAGAGCAGCTGAAACCGTTGCAAGAATCTTTGAGTCTGTTTCACCCTCTCTTGATACTGCAGCTACGACCACACCTTCTTTCGTACAAAGTACGACTTGCTTTACTGATCTATGCACCTTCAGAGTTTCTTCGAGAAGACTCGCCACATCACCAAGTGTATCACCAGGCATTCTAACCACCAGTTCACTCAATCTATAGAATCGACAGTCACCCGCAGTTATAACTGATACTCTTCGTTTCGAATTGGAAAATTGATGAATAACATTAGTTAGAAGTCGATAAGTCTCGGAGCGGAATGTATATATTTACGCTCCTAAGCATCGAAGACTAACGACCAATGGAGGCATCCATTTTGAGCTCAAGGTCCAGTATCATAACTTCAGTTATTATAGTAGTACTCGTGTTTTCAGCTGTAGGTGGATTCATTTTTATGTCTAATCCCTACGTTCCTGCAAAAATTGCAGTCGTCGTGAATGAACCAGGATTTGGAGATCTTACCATGGCAGATCAGGTGGATACAGGTCTTGATGATCTAGCTGGCGACATTGTAGTTGATTATACACGTATCACAGCCACGGATGAAGCTAACGCGGCAGTAATCCTAGAAGAAATATCAGCGTCAGGTGAATATAATCTGATAGTTGTTATAGGCGGAGAACTTGGTAATGAACTGCAGACAGTTGCAGCAAATCATCTCAATCAGAAATATGTGTTCATTGGTGGAGAAATAATTGCAAGTAATGTAATTTCAGCAACATTCCTACAACATGAAGCAGCGTTTCTTGCTGGAGCTCTTGCAGCATTAGCAAGCATTGGAGACGAAAACAGAACTGGGACAAGTATCATTGGAATTATTGGTTCCGTAGAAGCAGACCCCACTGTAGCATCATTGATTGCAGGGTTTAAGCAGGGCATTGACTATGCCAATGATACACTCAATGTAAATGTTACACTACTTCCAGAGCAGTACGTTGGTTCATACAACGACTCAGCAGAAGCCGAGTCTATTGCTACAGCTATGTTCGATGGTAGTAATGCAACAATACTGTTCACTCCTGTACGTGCTAGTATGCCAGGTATTAGAAGCGCAATGATTTTAGCTAACTCAACATGGAACAGCACAAGACGACCATTAGTCATTGCAGCGGAAGGTGACCAAGATTATTTTGGCCTACCTGACATTGAAACAAGAACTGGTCAATCTTGGATCATCACAAGCATAGTACCCAGATCAGACCTCGCAGTCTATCAAGCGATTAACGCTACATTGTGGAATGTATTTGAAGCAGACACAGATATCTATGATCTTGAAGCATCAGGAGAAGATACTGAAACTCCTGGAGTCATATTGACCCATTCAGATTTCATCGACTATGATTGGACTCCAGAATGGATGTTTGAAATTATCGAGTCTATTAGACAAGATATCATTGACGGCGTGATAACCGTATCAACAACTTATCCATAATCTGTGATCAGTTAAGGGGGCATATCGCCCCCAACACTATCTTTTTTTCTATCACCATCTTAAGGAGATATTCTAAGTGAATCTAGCTGAGTTGTTAATCGAATTGATACGACGTGGTGAATCGCTCAAGAGCATTGATCGTTCAGGATGGGCTTTGGCAGGCGTTGAATCAGAGCGAATAGAATCAGTTGCAGAGCATAGCTATGGTTCAATCCTATCAGCAATCATCATTGCCCAGCAATTGATATCCGATGAAATTGATATTAATATAGAGAGAGTGGTTCTTATGGCTGCGCTCCATGATCTGCCTGAATCAATTACTGGAGATATTGCAAGGACAGATGCCTTTGCAAAAGATAAGAAACTTGTGAGGGCAAAAGAACTCGAGGAAAAGCAAGCAATCACAAGTATATTTGAACCGATAGGGAATTCTTTTGAGAAACTACTTCATATCTGGAATGAATTCAATCTTGGTGAGTCTTTAGAAGCGAGAGTTGTGAAGGGTGCAGATATTATTGACATGCTTATTCATGCGAGAAGTTTAGAGGAATCAGGTGCATCACCACAATCGCTTCATCAATTCTTCATAACAAGCCGCGCTATAATCGATAATGTTGCAATTGAGATTGTGACTGAAATCTACAATACATTATACTACGAGCATCAACAGGAAGCCAGAGATCAAGGCATTATTCTGGAATAGAATTGTTGAAATGAAAATCACTTCTCATCAATTTGGCCAAGGTCGCGATGAAGACCAGCTGCTTCAATTCTAGCAACTCGTATTGGCTCTGGAACTTTGCCATCTAGAGTGAACTGGTCAACTAGTTGTTTTGCTCTTGTTTTACTAAGTCCTGAAACTGTGAGATATATACTGTGACCAGTTCTAAGAGTCACTTCCATTCTTGGAGCACCACGTTCCAATATCTGTAATCGTTGTTTCCAATCAGTAGGGAAATACTCCTTCAGATATTTTTCAATTCCCTCTGATGGATTGTATGTGACGCAAACAACGGGAACTCCAGTGGCTTCATGTAGTTCAACGATATCAATAATATTGAACCAGGATATTACACACCCACTCAACATCCATGCTCTGATATCAGGACGTTCAAGTCGTTGAAACAGTGATATCAGCGAGCTAGTAGAGTCCGTACCACCGACTGTAGGTCGACATATACCAAATCCATCGATTCGAAAATCACCTCGCATCACAACACCTGCAACAACACTTTGCTTATCTTCTCGACTAAAACTCTCTGCAATTGCCAGAACACGAACTCCTGTTTTCCATTGTGGAGTTACTCCTTGAGGTGTCGTTTCGAGTGATTGGACCCTATGTCTTTCATTCATACAATTTTCCTC
>JABCTV010000200.1 GCA_018238205.1 Candidatus Thorarchaeota archaeon | reverse complement strand
TTATACTGCTCGGGGATAACTGGTATTGTGTTTGGATATACTTCAGGAAAGAGTTCACCATACATAGTGTCATTGTCCAAACTACTCCTGATGAATTCGTTTCGAAAATCACGGATTCCACCTGAGAGACCCCATGTCATGTATTTGGCCCAGATGAAAGAATCAACTGGAGTAAAGTGTTTAGGAGTAAAACCGAGTATCTTGAATTCAATTGGTGTGGTTTCACTGGTCATAGAGTCAATGAAGATATTTAGTCCATCAATATGAGAATGGACACAACGAAGACTGAAGTTGACATCTTCATTTGTTTCTGCATTGTCGAGATACCACTGATAAGTATCTTCCGCAGATTTTGCAAGACCAATGGATCGATGGAACTTGTCAGCATCGATGGCGTAACTTGCTCCTCCAACAACCTCACTTATCCGTCCAGACGCCAAGTAGGTCTGCATCACTACTTGAAAGAGCCGGTCTCTCGCATGCATGTATCCAAATGCTAGGAATGCATCCTCAACAGTATCACCATAGATATGGGGAATACCCCATTCATCTACGATAACATCCGCTCCAGAAATCACATCTGGAAGAGTGATTGTTTGACTATCTGGATGCTGGAGTCCTCGACCAACATCAAATATTCCGCCCCATGGTTGAAGTATACCCAATCCTCCAGCAAGTGGACCGATAGGCATAGTCAATAACACAATTAATGCAATGGGGCCAATAGACGATAGTCCCAGGTTTATGATTTTCCTCTTCATAATCTCTCCGTCCTTGAAAATAGTGTTTCAATGTGTTATGCACGGTGGCTCTTAAGAGTTCGGAGAAGTAGAAATAATGACCATAGTTCAAATCATGACATCATTATAGTCGAGAACGCCTGTTTGCATAATCATCTTCCATTCTTTGTTTACAAGAGAATAAACTTTGCAGACTCGACCCTTCCAATGATTATCATGGTCATTTTTATCACGCCAGAGAGTATCAATATCGACCACTGCAAATGCACCATCACCCTCTGTAGAGACCTCAATCTTCTTGATGACTCGGTCATTCCTAACAAGTTTATGAGTGTCGAATAATTCCTGCCAGCCATTACCCCATCTGTCGGTATCATAACGTCCCCAGTCTATTACCCAATCCATAGGATCATGAGCCTGAGGATTCTTAGGCCATGGCCAGACCATGTCAGGATGAAAGACAGTCAGCAGCAGTTTGACATCTTGAGTATCCCAAGCTTGGGTTTCTCGGTCAATTATCGCTCTAATTTCATTTTCAGTCATTTCAATCGCAAGGATGATTTCAATACACGTTTATATAAAATCGATGTAACTCATATGTGGGTAGTTATGATGAAGGTATATGTTACTGGCAAAGTTAAAGATTACACAAAGAAAGAGCTGAAAGAATATATCGAGTCTAAAGGACACGAGTTCAAATCCTTTCACAAAACCACTGATTTACTCATTGTTGCAGAGAGACCCGGTAAAGGGAGACTTTCGAATGCTAAACTATGGGGCGTAAAAACAATGAGCTGGGAAGAGTTTGAGAAGACCCATTTGAAGTGAGTTCGAATCAACCATCAAACCCGTTTTTCCCGAAGTCATAGGTGGATGCATTCTCAAGGGATAGAAAGCCTCATGTGGTCCTCCACTTTATTTTCTAGTAGGTGTGAGAGGATTGGCTTTCTTCAAAAAGGACCAGGAACTTCCCGGAGAACTCAAAGAGAAACGTAACATTGCTGCAGTCGATTTGCTTGCAGGTGATTATGACAAAGCAATAGAAGCATACGAAGAGATCATCAAGGATGTTACAAAGAATGAGCAGGTTTGGCTTGAGTATACACATTCATTATTAGGAGTAGGTCGCAAAGAGGATGGAAAGAAAGCATATCAGAGTGTTAAGAAATTCATACGAAAAGAAGAATCAGTATTTGGTGTTGGCAATTCCCACACTATGGTTGAGTACGGTATTTTGATGGAAGAGGAAGGAGAATCTGAAACTGCGGAACAAATCTATGATGCAGTTACAAAACAGACACCGGATTGGTACAAGCCTTGGTTTCTACTAGCAACTATCTACAAGAAGAAAGAGAACTATGAGAGGGCTGAAGAAATCTACAGAGAAGCATTGGAATCTGTGACAATTGAGAAGGAACGTCTAATGATTGGTCTTGCAGAAACACTGACCTTACAACACCGATTTGTAGAAGGACTTGAAACCAGAAGACAAGCCACTAAGGAAAACCCCGAGTTCACTGAAGCTTGGTTTTCATTTGCGGTTGATTCATACCAATTTGGCGATTATGATGAAGCCGAGGATGCGCTAGCAAAAGCACGTTCTTTGAGTAAGGGCAATCAACCAATGATTGACGCAATTAATCAGACAGTTAAGATGCTTGAGGATCATTTGAAGAAATGTCCAGAAGGAATGGATGAAGGTGAGTTTGCCTTCAGCGTTGGAGTAGTACACTATCAAAATCAGGATTTCAGCAAAGCACGAGATACTATGAAGAGAGCAGTTCGTTTGAAACCCGAGCATGCGGAATCCTGGACAATATTAGGAGGTTCTCTGGCACAACTCAAAGATCTCAGAGAAGCAGAGAAGGCCTGCAAGACTGCTATTAGCTTGGATTCAAAGAGTATCGCAGCTTACCAGGTCCTGTCAGGTATTCGAGCAATCCAAGGAGACATGGATGCTGCAATTACAACCCTGAAGCGTGGTATCAAGGCAAATCCAGAAGAACCGTCACTACAGAAGATGTTAGCAGATGCAGAGAAAACTCAGAGTGGAGATGTATTCATAACTCAAGAGATGGCAGATGCAGAAGAAAAGAAACGTGAAGCATTAACGCTTCTTGCTCAAGGAGATCTAAAGAAGGCACTCAAATCGTTCAAGAAATCTCTCAAGTTCAATCCCAATGACGCAGAAGTTTGGGCACACATTGGTCTGATTAATGTTAACTTACAGAAATTTGAAGAAGGAGAGAAAGCAGCTCAGGAAGCAATTCGATTGGATGAGAGCAATGCCATTGCATGGGGAGTCCTTGGTGCGGCGCTTGGTGATGTTGGAAAAACTGAAGAAGCGGAGGAGGCTCTAACAAAAGCTGTCGAGTTAGATCCCAACAATGTATCCAATCTGCTTCCACTTGGATTCATTCATCTTCAAAAAGGAAACTTGGATATTGCTCAAATCATGTTTGAAAAATCTGCAAAGCTTCGACCTAAGGTTGCTGGAGTTTGGCAGATGCTTACCCAAGTCTATGGACTTCAAGGGAAAGAGAAAGAGGCTGCAGATGCACTAGCGAATGCGCAAAAGTATGAACCAACAAATGATTGAGTGAATCGGATAGGGAAGGATAATTCAAGTTAACCACATTTTATTAATGTGATATCCTCTTTATTCTATCGAGAGGAACAGGAGAATGCCCAAGTACAATCCAGATATCATCGAGAGCCATTTTGACAAACCAACTGACGATGAATGGGGTAGACTTGATAGGGATCCAATAGGCAAGGTTCAATTTCACATTCACAATCATTACCTACAAAAATACATCGAGAAAGGAGATAGGGTTCTAGAGATTGGACCGGGACCAGGAAGATTCACAATTGAACTAGCAAAACTAGGAGCAAAGATAGGAATTGTGGATATCTCTCAGGAACAATTACGCTTGAACGAGGAGAAGATTCAGGAAGCAGGTTTCGAAGAATCTATTGAATGGAGAAAGAAACTAGACATTATGAAATTAGAGGGGATTTCAGACAATGCCTTTGACTCAATAGTCTGCTATGGTGGTCCTCTAAGTTACATATTCGAATATGTCAATCAAGCACTGGATGAGATGATCCGAGTCACAAAACCAGGTGGAATCATTCTGACAAGCGTGATGTCTTGTCTTGGAACATATCGTCATCTCATAAGGAATGTCTTTGATAAGGAAGAGAAACTAGGATTAGACCGATTTGATGAACTTACACGGACAGGAGATGTCCTAGGCGATTTGGCCGGGGGAGGAACCCACCAATGTCATATGTTTCGCTGGAGCGAATTTCAGGATATTCTTTCGAAACATCCAGTTGAGATAGTAGACGCATCAGCTGCAAACTTTCTTTCAAATGGATTAGTAAACGAAGAATTCCTCACGGGTATAATGGAAGACAAAGAGAATTGGAATATGTTCCTGAAATGGGAGCTGGACTTCTCAAAAGAACCAGGTGCAATAGATGCTGGTACACACTTCATTGTTATCTTGAGAAAGCAGTAGGAAATCTCTCATCATAGTCATGTGGCAACCTTTTTCTACAATATGCATACTCAGGAAATGGTTGTGACCGACTATGGTTAAAACAGAAACCTTTCGAGGCAAGGATTTCATAACCTTGCTAGATTATTCAAAGGAGGAAATCGAGACTCTCCTCGAGGTTGCTCTAGACCTGAAGCGAAAGTTCGCAATGGGTGAACCTCACAAGCTTCTCGATGCGAAGACGCTGTTCATGATATTCTATAATCAAAGCCTGCGCACTCGCAACTCTTTCGAAGCTGGTATGACACAGCTCGGTGGTCACGCACACTTTCTTGACCCCAGCAAAATATATGCACCAGCACTTGAAGGAGATGAACAAGCCTATTCAACAGAACGCGTTTCAGATGTAGCACGTGTTCTCGCTAGAATGGGGCATGCTATTGCAATCCGTTGTTACGGAGATCCCGTTGGCTGGCAATATGGTCGTGCAAATGAAGTAATTCGTAACTTTGCACATTGGAGCCATATTCCAGTTATCAACATGGAGGACGATATTTACCATCCTTGTCAAGGATTGGCAGATGTCATGACAGTGAAAGAGAAATTTGGTACCTTCAAGGATGTCAAATTTGTAATGAGTTGGGCATATAGTCCCTCAGTACACAAACCGCTGGCAGTCCCACAAAGTGCGATTATTGCAGCCACAAAGATGGGTTGTGAGACCGTTCTTGCTCATCCTAAGGGAATGGAACTTGATGACGAGATCATTAAGAAATGCAAGGTCATGTCAGAAGAGAATAATTCATCTTTCGAAATTATCAATGATATGGACGAGGCTTTCGAGGGTGCTCATGTAGTATATCCGAAGGCTTGGACTTGCAAGGAATTCATGCCACCATTCAATGATAAAGCTGAACTTGACAAGGCACAAGTTGTGTTCGATAAGAACAAGCACTGGATTTGCGATGACGAGAAGATGAAGATTGCAGGGCCTAAGT
>JABCTV010000050.1 GCA_018238205.1 Candidatus Thorarchaeota archaeon | reverse complement strand
AACCTCGTCATGGAAAGTCATACTATATTCTTGTAATGCTTCAAAGAAGTCCTGTCGAGCATCTCGTTCCCATCTAAGAGTCACAATCGCCCAAACCCAACCGACAACAAAATACAGTCCCAGGTAGAGAAGGGCTAATCCAATGATTATCCAGATATAGAGGATAAATAGTGGAGTCAGGGATAACGCAGGAGTCAGACCTGAAGGATCCGAGGGGTCTAGAAGTTCATTCACAGCCCAACCTACAATGATCATTGGTATTGTAACAAGAATAGTGGAGATGATGGTTAGAAGTATAGCTCCAGTTGTTACTCCCTTGTATTTAATCAGTCCACTCAACATGTATCCTGCCGCTGTGAAGCGTTTCTTTGTATCGTTAGTCAGTCTAAGTTCCTCCAGATTTTAGTGTATCAATGATCGAGGAGACCTTCACGTTCATCTCCTCTAGATGTTTTAGTAGTAATTTTCGATCCTTGGTCTTCAAGGTCCCAGCTAAGGATTCGTATGCATCAATCGCGTATTCCATCCAGTGAATATGGAATCTAACTCTTTCCGATGGGCTGAGGAATTGTTCCCATAATCGTGGGCCTAGTCGGGTCTTATCCCCAACTGTACACTTGTGACGTTTGATAGCCCGCTCAATTAGTTTCCGCCCATCATCAGTAAGGCGATAGGTCTTACTTCGACCCTCTATCTTGACAGTTTCAATAAAACCATCTTCTTCAAGAGAATAAAGTAGTGGATAGATTGTTCCAGGACTAGGCTGCCATTCGCCACCTGTTCTATCACTGAGTTCCTGCATTATCTGAGTCCCAGTCATAGTGTCATCTTTGAGTAAGCGCGGTATGAGGTGACGAAGAAGTCCCCTAGGAACAGATTGCGGCATAGCAAGATGTTCACAATCTTTCTTTGAATCGCCAACCTTCATACAAAATCACCTTGTTAATATCGGATACGATAATCGTATTCGATATCGAATGCGATATAAAGCTTGCCTTCGATACCGGAATAGTCGACCTAGGACAAGAGTGATAAGAATTAGATAAATTACGGCTTAAACATGTGAGAGTGACACTACAGTGGGAGAAAAAGCAAAGGTCAAAGAAACCGTTCGATTATACACCAAGATTGTCCAATTACCAACCTACCGGCGTATACTAACAATACACGTCATACTTACAACAAGTATATCATTTCTATCTGCAGCAGTAAAAACTCTCACAGCTGTTACAGTGGATTTCTATGGAACTTGGTTAATGTATCTATTACTTCTAGGCCTTCCAGTATTATTGGGAACCAGCTTGCTCTATCTGATAGTATCATCTGAAGGTTCCCCATTGGACACTAGAAGAACTGCAGGAGCAACCATGTTTGGATTCATCGTATGGTATATCTTGAGCATTATTGGCGTCGCCGTTGATGCAGTTCTAGCAACACAGGGATACGATATGAAATTCTTAATGCTCGGTGCGGCTATTGCATACTTTATGTTTGCATTCATCGTTCACAGTCTTAGCAATCATTCGATCTATCGTCATTTTGCTGGAGCACTCACTCCTATGGCGATCTGGTTACTCCTTGAGAATTATCTCCCAACTATAAATCCCGCACTACCAACACTGGGAACTTATTGGTATGTGACTACAATTCTAATCATAGTAATTCCATCCCTCGTGGTACAGTACATCTATCGAGCTGTTAGTATCCCATTCGAAAGGGATCTCGGAATAAACGGACCACAAGTTCTTCGAGCATTTGGATATGACTTGCTGGCTGATAACCCTGAGCCATTAGAAACAATTTTGACCGAAATTGCAACTTTACAAAGTGTCCCGATGGAGATTTTATTATTCAAAGATTCAGAGCGTATAGTTGCATGTGGAGTTATCGAATATATCCATCCAGGACCCTTCAGGGATGTTGGGAGTAGCGGTCTCCCATCTGCTATAATGAAACATATTCAGGAAAAGTATGGAATTCCTGCATTCGTCCTTCATGGAAGCTGTACTCATCATCAAAACCTCACGACCAAAAAGGACTATCCCAAAGCACTTGATGAGATTGATAGATTGATTAAGGAAACTCAAACCTATCCTACGGTATCAGGTCCTCATTGGACTGATGGTGACAAATTCAAGACTTGGACATTGTTCGTAGGTTCAGATGTCCTTACAATTAGTACTAGTGCGCCAGATTTCACAGATGATATTGCACTTGATGTTGGTTATGATACTGCAAATATGATACGAAAGCAAATACCAGACATTAGAGGAGTTTCGATTGTTGATGCGCATAATTGCATCAATGATGATGCAGTGTCAGTAATGAAAGGAGATCCCGAAGCTAGTGAATACGTCGGAACCATTTCTGCTGCAGTATTTACTACAAAAAATGAAAACAGAAGTCAATTAGAAATGGGAATGTACACAGTGCACCCAGACAATATCACTTGCAAAGAGGGAATCGGCCCTGGAGGCGTGTCGGTTATAATTCTGAAAACTACAGAACAAGAAATGGCGTTGGTATCCGTAGATGGCAACAATGTTAAACCAGGTTTCAGAGAAGAAGTGATTAGCATTCTGAAAACTCAAGGTTTCGATAAAGCTGAGATTACAACCACAGATACTCATGTAGTTAATGCGGTTTCGTCATCCAGTAAGGGATATCCTCCAGTAGGAAGTAACAAACCTGAGGAAACTCTTGAGTACATCGGGATAGCAGCTTCAAAAGCAAGAGAGTTAGTCAAACCGGTATCTGCAGGATTGGGCTTTGGAAAAGTTGAAGATATCAGAACTTTTGGTGAGAAAGGTTTTGATACACTTACTCAAAATGTGGCAGAAGCGGCGGGAGTTGCAAAAAGAGTGGGTCTTCGCTTAGGAGGTCTCGCATTTCTTACGTTGACTTTGATATCATTTCTAATCTAGACGTTGAGGTGAACTTGATGAGCAAAAAACGAATCTTTGTTGGAATTACAGGAGCTAGTGGAGCAATCTATGGAGTGCGGCTCATTAAAGCATTGAAATCACTGGGACATGAGGTTCATCTAGTTATCAGTAAATGGGGTGCTGAAACATTGACCTATGAAACTGATTTGGATGTTAAAGCTCTAATTGCAAAGGTCGACAAGGTTTATGATGAGAATGATCAGACTGCCGGTCCTGCAAGTGGCTCCTTTCATTTAGATGCAATCGTAATTATCCCCTGTTCAATGAAGACGTTAGCTGGTATTGCACATGGATATGCAGACAATCTCATTACAAGAGCTGCTGATTGTGCTCTGAAAGAACGTCGAAAACTTGTTTTAGTTCCAAGAGAGAGTCCTCTCAACCTGATTCATATCCGAAATATGGAAACGGTGACACAAGCCGGAGCAATCGTAATTCCTGCCAGTCCAGCATTCTGGCACAAACCCAAAACCATTGAAGACCTTGTTGACTCAATTGTTGATAGAGTCCTCTCACACATCAGTTCCTCAAGAGATTCAGCAGCAACATGGACTGGAGAAGACTAAATTACTCAACCGAAATGCAGTGGAGTGCCACAGTGTTCGCATTCAATAGTTTCTCCGGGTAATGCACGTTTTGCCAAACCAGCATTACATTGTGGACAAGAGATTTTCTGTGGCGCTGTGTCGTCGGACTTTGTTTGAATCCGAAGAAGTACTTCTCGTAGATTCTCACGCATCTCAGCCAGCATTAATTCTAGCTTCTTCTCATTATTGCTTGCAACTGAGATCCGAAGAGAGAGATTTTCCTTTGAGGCAGAACCAACAACCACGAACTCGTCACCATCGAGAGCCTTCCCGTAATACCACGCTTCTAGGCCAGTCTTAGGATTAGATTTTTCGTCAACATAAAGAACGCTATGTTGTTCTATTACATTCTTGACAATATCTAGCATTTCATTTACATCTGCTTTAGCATCCATTTGGTACTCACATGCACGCTTGGTCTGGAGCGTCTTATCCGCTAGAATTTCAAGATCACGTAATCTCTTGGTCTTCAGAAACGCGTCACGTACAGCCTCCTTATGATTAGAAGGAATTGCAACTTTGGTATCTTGGTGTTGGTCACAAAAAAGGAAGACCTCAGTCTTGCCTTCATCATCATCAATTCTTACAAGGCGTCTACTATTGTGACACTTATAGCATTCAAAGAGTTGCATATAGACGCGTGAGAGTGATTTATGTTCCGCAGAGCGAGAGAGATATCTCTCACTACCATGCCCATTACGACACTCAACCTTCAATTCAATGATTTTGTCTTTTACTTTTGTATCCTTGATTGTGACTACTGCCTGACATTTTTCGCATGTAAGACTCTTTTCGATATCATCAATCCTATCGATTTGAGGTTCCCGCTCTTCTAGATGTTTGAAAATATCCCCCGTAATTCCTTTCTTTATATCCTGATGAACTAGACAGACTAGTTCAAGTTCAACAGTATTGCCACTGACCTTGGTGCCTACAATCTCTGTAAGCAAGTCACATTGATTACATTTTAGGACTCCCGATACAATCGCATCAATTGCTTCTTCATCAAGCTCAGTTGGTTGTATCATCTCACGAGTATGCCCATTGGAACAACTACATTTTAGCTTGTATCTATCCTTGTCAATCTCAATACTGCGAATTGAAAGACTACTTGAACACTCAGTGCATTTGAGCATAGATCGTACGATAGAACCTTCTGAAACTGCATCTGCTATTTTTTCTATCATCCATGCATGCTTAGCAGGCATCTCCTTGCGACTCTTGCCATGTGCCGGGCAGGACACCTCAATTCGAGCTTTATCACCCTTTACAGAAGTGCCCAATAATTTGCATGGAAGGCCGCATTGCTCACAGTAAATGAGCCTTTTGAAAACAATCTTCAGAATTGCGGGGTCTGCATCGGTTGGGACATAGCGGAGATCTTTATGCCCACTTGGACAGCGATACTTGATTATCATTATCCCCTTTTTCTCTTCAACCCCATTTGCGGAGAATATTTGTCCACATTTCGGACAACTGATTGAGTCCAGAATAGACTTTGCACTATTTATCGTTGCCAATGCACTAGTAACAGATGTGTGATAATATGAAGGAATACGCTTCAGTTTTACACCATGAATTGGACACAGGAACGTGTACTCTACTTCTTTTCGCCCTATATCAGAATGTATGAGAGCCATAGTAGAACCGCAATCAGTACAGGTGAAGAGACCCTTGAATATCGCAGGAGCCATGCTATCAGCCTGATATCTTGAAATATCCCTCTTAGCTTTGTGCCCCTTCAAACATTGGCAATACACACGAAGCGTACTTCCACGCATCTCACTTCCCAGTACATAGAATGGTTCCTTACACTTCTTGCAAACGAACACATCAATCCTCTACCCTGGCACGCGGCGAACAAGCAGTACAGTATTCACCCACCTTCCTTATGGGTATTACTATCATATTACTGAAGATAGAGAGCTATCGTGAGTGAGATCTATACAAAACCAGATATTCTCTAATTGAGTCTTTGTAGAAAACTCGTGTTTCCGGTGTCTCAGGCGTCCCAATAGCTGCTTCTATTTTAATCGCATTTTCTGACTGAATTTCTGATAGTAGCACATCAAATTCACGGTACAAAAAACTGAAGTGCTCAGAAATGTGTATGAACTTGGGGATATTATGATTCGTAATGATAGTTTAGAGCAAGAGGAGGATGATAAGGAGAGTTTCCTTCCTCCGGGCTTTGATTTTGCGTATTTCCCTGCACTTTTGAGCCTCTTGGGTGTCCTTATACTGACTCAGTTACCTAGGTTAATCGGTGCATACAACTATCTTAGGGGGTCATCTTCGCCAATCGATCAATCCGCCTTGGCACTGCTAGGTTCGGACTTAACAAGGATAGCGGTCTTGATTTCATGTATTCTTGGAATTGTGATTGGTCTGTATCTGTTTCGCTTTGTCACAACGAAACTTGATGTCGTGAGAAGAGAGGGAGAAACTGTAATCGGTGTAAGAATGCATATTGCACTCAATTTTCTGTGGATTTTATTAATATTGCCAATCCAGTCAATCTGGTTTTTGGACATGATTGTCTATGGTCCATACACAAGTCATTTCCTGTTCGACATAAGTTCCTTCACGGTAGCAGGCTTTTATGTTGCATTTGCGATTCCTATCTTGATAAAATACGTCCGCCTCGTTTTACATGCAAGGTCGATTGATTCCCGAGTCAAACTAATTGAACACCGAAGTGAAAACGGTTTCATAAAACTAAAATATTTGACTCTGAAAGTCATTTACAACGGTCCAGATCCATGACTATGTCGACACTTCGTGGAGGATAAGCTGCATTACTGCTACTGTAGATAAAGGGCAATAGTCAAAGTGTGTGTACAGTATTTGCAGCGGATAGGTAGACGTCTTCCTATTTCCTCAACCTGTTCAGGATCAAGAGGTGCTCCACATCGCAGACATACCCATGAGTCCATTGTATCCGCTAATTCATCAATAGTAGTTGGCAGCATTGACACATCTTCACCAAGAGCTTCGACTATAATAGTTGAATGGCGTCCATTCTCAGGACCGGTAATCATGAGAATCACTGCAACCTTGTTCTTAGTATACTTGCCCTCAGCATACCCACGAATTGTACCTATGAAATCCCCAGCAATAATGTGTTCTTCAGTATCAACAACATGAAAATTCTTTGTTGGAAGAATCTTCTCTGCCTTTGTAAACAGAACTTGAGCATTCCAATCTAAACCCTGCTCCTGTTGTGTCTTCTCTAGACCTGAGAGTAATAGATCAAAGTCCTTGGAGGTCTTCTTTGAGGGTAGTAGAAGATCACAAACAGAGCGAATGAGGTAAGGTTCTACACTAATGGTATGAAGCTGATCCAAGAAATCAATATAGGATACTGTTGCGACAACCTTACCCTGGACACAGTCCTTACTTGGATAGAATGTGAATTGTGGACTACGGAAGCCACCGACTTCTATCCGAGATATAGATTTTACATTCTCACCAGCAAGTTCCAAACAATCAATAGGATAGGCCACAATGCTAACAGTCACATTTGTAATCACATAACCACTGTTATTGACAACTTTGACCTTGTAGTCGAATTTTCCTCCCACAATCTCACACCCCCGCATTACCTTAACTCCGGATTCTGAAGAGATGATAGGTTCAGCCGCGACTTCGAGAGTTACTGGAGGTTCTGGTTCTGCAGCCTCAACAGGCGGCTTACTCTTGTCAGCCTCAATCTCTTCATAGGCAAGCTGCATGGCTTTCGCATGATCAGGGGGAATATCAAAAACAAATTTGCCATGAATTGAACACAATTGGACAACTCTGTCTTCACGTGCACCTGGTTCGACATATACGAGATCAAGTTGTTCGTAGCACTCAGGACACTGATAGAATCGTTTGTACAGGTCGACAAGGGTTTCCGAATCAAGACCTGGTTTGAATAATCTCTTACTTCGATGACCATTCCTACATTCAACATCAAACTCGATTAGTCCTCTTCGTTCTTCTACATCACGAAGAGTAAGTGGCATGTTGCATTTTTCACAATTCAAACTTCGCACAATTGAAGGTAATCGGTCAAGTGTTTCTTCATAATCTGAAATTAAATTGAAAATTGGTGGAGGAGCCTCACGCTGCATGACTCCATGAATTGGACATACAATCTGGAAATTCACTTTCTTACTGCTCTTTCGCTTACCCAAGATGTGCGTCAATTGACCACATTCGTCGCAAGTCAGCATTGCCCTAGTAATTCTCTCTGCAATGGGTTCAGTCCATGTCAAAGGAAGAATCCTCTCAGTGGTGTATTTTTTTCCAGGACATATACACTTGAGTCGATATCCGGACTTGTCATCGCTAATCGAACGAATTGCTAGTGATTGACGACATTCTCGAGATGTCAATGTGGCTCGTAGTACAGCATCCTCAGGTATCTCTGAAACAGCTTCTCGAAGGGAATCTAGAAATGCATAAGGAATATCTTTCTTTGAAACTCCATGGACAGGACACGAAGAGTGAACCCTCGCTGTATTTCCACGCGTTTCTACATTCGCAATGTGACCAGGTAGACCACATTTGTCGCAATGGACAACACGTTGCAGAATTCGTTTCAGTAATGATGAATCGAGGCCCTCAGGTAGAAATCGGTGGGCTCTGTGGCCATTTGCACAACGAGTGTCAAGTTCAATTATTCCTCCACGTTTTTCCATCTCACTTACGGCATAGATGAGACCACATTGAGGACATCTGAATGAATCAATTATTGACCTCGGACTATCAACCTCCGCTGCTGCAAGCTCAATAATAGAAAGGAAGGATTTAGGGAAATCACGTTTCTGTACACCATGCTTTGGACAGAGAAACAGGCCCTCAACCTTTGAACCTTGAAGACGGGTTCCTACAAGAGACATATTTGAACCACATTCAAGACAGATGAACATTTTTTTGAAAATCTCAGATCCCATCTCCTGAATATGATGGTCAGATACTCTTCTAGCACTCTTGTGACCATTGAGACATTGAGTTTCAAGTGTGAGGATTCGATCCTTCATCTCCGCATTGCGAATGTATAGAGGTTCGCGGCATTTTTTACATGAGAACACAGTTTAACACCTAAGATGGAAGTCGATACTAATTGATATCTATAGAAGCGAAGCTTTAGTTCTTAAGCAAATCTTAGACGAGTATCTCCAATATCTTCATTTTATGGTCCAGATTCTTCTTCAGTTGTATCAGTATCTTCTTTCGAAGGTTCTTCAGCCGCAATATCCTCAATTTCTTCTTTGTTCATTTTAGATTCAACAAGCTTCTGCAGGTGCGAAATAACTGGAAGTTCACCTCGCTGGAGAGCAAGAGGTATAGCAAAATAGACAATTGCCACACCACCTATTACGATGAGTGCAGGACCAAGGAATGGAATAAAGAATATGAAATATCCTACAATCTGCAACAATCCTCCGAGAAGTAGCCCTGGCCAAGCAAGTGCAACTGGTCTGCTAAGTGATGTCAATGCAGCTGAGAAACAAACCAGGATAAATCCAGTGGTAAAAAATATACCTCCAAAAAATAGTACATAATATCCAAAATACCAGATAATTGCTCCTGCCAAAATCATCAAGAAATTCGGGTCTGATGCAATTTCACGTAGAGCATTCTTAGGTTCTTCAATCATGATGTTCACCAAGTACAAATTCATTGATTTCAAATGTATTAATCATTACGAATGTGCAATAGGCGAACTAAATCAATTACTTCCCATAGTATCTACACTTTCCAAAACTTTGTCAGCCGAGCTCTTCAATTTTGAGCGATATCCTCGAGTTGTATACACTCGGACTGGTTTTAGAATTCGTACAAAACTTCGAGCCATTGGACTTGTGTCACTGACTTTCCAGAATTCGTACCCACTTGATCCACGCTCGAATAATGCAATATCATCAAGATTGAATTTTCCAGGATAGAATGTAACAGATGGTCTATCTGGAAAATCGATGTAGACATTCTTTGGATCAATACCAGCATCTTCTGCAATTTCAGTTTCAATCGAATACATACCATCTGGTGTTGATAATTTTTTCAAAAAGGTAGGATCAGTTAATGCTCTTGCACTTACCAGTTTGATTAGGTATCGTTTGTTGAAATCAATGAAGATGCGATTAGCAGACCGAAGCTCTTCTGATTGGTCGGGACCAACATTCAGAAGCTGATAATGCATTGATAGATCATCATACTTGAAGAAATCCATAGTTTCCTTGAGTGGATCAGCGAATAATTGAGAACCAGCTTCATCCAAAACACGTAACAGCATCAGCTCTGCAGCTCGCACAGTCTTATGAAAGTAAACAGCATCAAACATGTTTACTGCTGCGGACAAGTAGGATTCAAGTGTGAATAAAGAAGTCCTTTCGATTGCAATCTTGTTCTTTGCAATACGTGTTGCGCCAAATAGCCTGTGGTACTCGAGTTGTGCATAATCGACACCTGCAAAATAGGAATCTCGTGCGAGGTCATCGATAAGTTCAGGATTTATTGGACAATTCAAGATATCTAATCTGAGACCTTTGATTGGTACTCCTTTTACAAGAACATCTTGAACTTCGGATCTTGTGTAACCATGTTTCTCAACCATGTCACCAATTGGAGTGGAATCAAGTACAGCTTTGGTTAATTTTAGAGGTGAGGCACCACGCACAGTTTGATACTCGTCCATTACATTTGCCCAGGGACCATTCACCAACATTCGCAAAAGAGCCGCAAGGCGGCCTTTCTGAATTTCTTCAGAAGTAGCTCCAAGATACTCCAATAAGACTCTAGCCATATGAAGAAAGCCGAGAGTTCTGCCCATCAGTGAAATATCTGCACCAGGATAAACTAGTGATAATCCTGCAGGACCTCGAATATAACGTAACCGTTGAGAAATCTTCAAGTCAATGATATCTCTCTCCACGTCTGAGAGCTCGATATATCCATGGATTGGATCCTTTATCTGAAGAACAGAAGGGAAATCAGTTACCGGCATACTTTTCCAACCAAATAGTTACTTCACTAAACGGTATTAAAAGGTTTGAAATACAGCGCGCTTGCATACAGGAGAACCTTCTTCAGTGGCTTTGTTTGAAGATTGAAACATGAAACGACTGTGGGTTTTAGCTATTTTTACCATAATAATTATCATACAACCAGTCCAATCAATACAGTTGAGTACCGAGGAAACAAGTGTTGTCAATGCTGAAATCTCTCAATCGTTTGTACCACGAATCTATGGAGAAGACATATCGTATAGCGTGTTCCAAGATATCACATTTAATGGATACAAAGATATTGTACGAAAATTTACTGAAAATGGTTCCAGATATATTATGGATTTTACAATGGCGGACCGAGGAACCAATTTAGCATCAAGAAATTACTTGATTCAGCAGTTTGATGAACTCTCAAATGGTAGGATTGAAACTGAAATTATTGGAGATCACAGGAACATCGTAGGAAGACTGCCTGGATACTTGCCTGGAGAACATCCAGTCTTCATCATTTCTGCTCACTATGATACTGTGGATAATTCCCCAGGTGCAAACTGTGATGGAAGTGGGATCGCCGCAGTCTTATCATTAGTCAGAATGCTGTCAGGGTATGATTGGCCGCTTGATATCTATTTCATCGCGTTTAATGGATTACACACACTTGATACCATGAGTGGTAGTCCTGAAGTTGCAAATGAATTTCAAAATAGGGGAATTGAAATCATGACCATGTACAATGTTGACACACTGTTGGTCGATGATCCTGGAATCCCACTCAATGAAAGAATTCGAATGGGCTATTCTGGTTCAGGCCTTGAGAATTATCACATGGGACAATATTGGGCTGAATTGGCAACGATGATGAGCAATAATTATGGTGCAAACCGAATAGTTCCAGTCCCTTCAGGACAGTTCGAGATATGGGAATCATCAGACCATTACCCATTTTATATGCGAGGGTTCACCAATATCTTGTGTGCCTATGAATCAGGCGGTGCACACGATGGATCATTATATACTATAAACGATAGTTGGGATAACAACGAGTACAATTATGCTCTTGGTACTCAGACTACTTCAGCAATAGGAGCAAGTATTGCATTCACGATGAGTAGAAGATACGGAGCACCCACACAACGTATTCATAATTTCACACAGGGATCAGGTCGCACTAAACTTCTCAGTTTTCTTGTGTCTACACCTACAATCGTCAATGTTACTGCACGATGGTATGGAGGCATTTCAAATTTCACTTTCACAGACTCCGAATTCAATGTACTATCATCTCAAGTATACTATTATTCTCATCCATGGAATTCCACTGAAATATTTAGTCAATCGGTAACAACAAAAGGAACCTACTATATTATTGTTGAGAACATAGATTTTGAGTCAGTAGGATATGACATATCGATAACGTACAATACAGATGTTGATGCTAATGATGTGTTAGATAGTGAGGAATACTGGCTGGATATGAGCTATTTTACTTCAGATCAAGATGGAGATACTATCTCAGATGCTGATGAAATATTTCTTGGCACAGACATGAACAATATTGACAGCGATTCCGACACAATGCCGGATAATTACGAACTTGAAATGGGCTTTGATCCAACTGATCCTTCTGATGCCAATCTTGATGCAGATTCAGATGGACTTACAAATGCGCAAGAATACTCTGGAGGATTAAATCCGCTTTCTAGCGACTCTGATGGAGATCTCATGGACGACCTCTGGGAGCTAACCAACGGGCTAAACCCCTTGGTCGATGATGCGGATCTTGACCCAGATGGAGATGAAATGTCCAATCTAGAAGAGTATATTGCAGGGACTGATCCTCATATCAATGATCTGGAACCACAATCAATGATATGGTTAGTATCCCCAATTGTAATAATTGCGCCTATAGCAGGACTTCTTTACCTCCGGAGAAGGAATGACCAAATGATATCATAGAGGTTATTCTATGAAGAAACCGGTTGTATAACAATCATCTTTCTATCATTACATCTTTCTTCAATTGGAACTCTAAATACAATAATTAGTGTTTAATATTTTATACCTCTAATATCATCAAACTACAATGAGGAATTAGATATCGTCCCAAGTTGTAGTGATTGCGTGTATAGTAGGACTTCTTTACTGTCGGTGAATAAATAATCAAATAATATCCTAGAGGTAATTCTATGAAGAAACCGGTATTCCTCACAATCATCTTTCTATTATTACTTATTTCTTCAATAGGAATCTCAATAGATCCAGCTCAAACATATCTGATACCAGAAGATTCTGTTAGTTTGGTTCCAGCGGCTGAACCCTTAGAGAGAGTATATGGTGAAGATTATTCTTGGAATATCTGGCGTTCTATCTCTCAATCTTCATTCAGAAATTACGTCAAACTGGTGACTGAAAATGGTTCTAGATGGATTCAGACTCCCGAACGCTATAGTGACCAAAATGGTGAAGCTCGCGAATGGATTGCAGAAGAGCTATCTAGAGTTTCTGAAGGTCGGATTGAAGTTGAGATTATCGGAGAGTATCAATCAGTTGTTGGTCGGCTTCCAGGATATTTACCAGTTGATGGACCAGCCTTTTTGGTAGGTGGGCATTTTGATAGTGTACCAAGCGCAGCAGGGGCAAATGATGATGGAACAGGCGTTGCAGCCCTGCTTGAGATTGCTCGTGTGATGTCCCAATACGAGTGGCCCTTAGACATCTACTTTGGAGCTTGGAATGCAGAAGAGATTGGTCTCCTTGGGTCGAGTGAAGTTGCTTATGAGTTCCGAACACGTGGTATCGATATTCTTGTTCATTATAATGTCGATATGCTTCTGGTTCCAGATCCAGAGGATAGAACTGTACTCATGGTATATCCATTGGGTTTCTATCATACTGGTCATTATTGGGCAGACCTCACCGTACAGATGAGCAATACTTATGGAAACGGAATAATCGAACCAGTGATATCAACTGATTTTCCATACTGGCAACAATCAGACCACTGGTCGTTCATCCAACAGGGATACGAGTCATCACTTTTTGCCCATGAGAGTGGAGGAGCTTATGATTATTGGTATCATACGGCAGGTGATGTATGGGACAATGAAGCCTATGATTATGAGATAGGTGCAGAAGCAGTCAAGTCAATTGGTGCAGCTATCGCTTTCACACAAGCTAGAGCATATCAAATGCCTGTACATGGTGAACGTTCTTTCACCCTAATACCCAGTCATAATAGGAGTTTCTACATGACAATTACAGGAGAAACATCAATCAATGTGACGAGTCGTTGGTTTGGTGACGGAGCAACTTACTCCATCTATAATCCCGAAGGATATCTGATTGAAGAAATTGCTTTTGATGATGCATCACCTTGGGAATCTTCAATCGTACTTCAAACTCCCGTATCTGGACAAGGTGTCTATCAATTGTGTGTGTCCAATCATCGAGGAACATCAACAGGATTCGAAGTATCCTACGTCTATGATTCTGACATTGATAATAACGATGTCCCAGATAGTGAAGAATTTTGGTTTGGGTTTGATGTCGAACTATTCTCAACAGATCAAGATTCGGATACTCTCTCTGATGCATTTGAAATGATCATTGGTACAGATTGGGAGTCACCGGATACTGATTCAGACATACTTCCGGATAATTGGGAGTTAGACTATGGTCTAAACCCGCTCAACTCGAGCGATGCATTAGATGATGAAGATGGGGATACCTTAACAAATCTTGAGGAGTTCACCTACGGTAGTAATCCTCTTCTCATCGATTCTGATAATGATGAAATTCCGGACAGGTGGGAAATCGATAATGGTTTGGACCCATCTGTGAATGATGCGTCTGAAGATCCAGATAATGACCATATTACAAACTTGGAAGAATATCGTGCAGGGAGTGACCCTAATGTGGCTGAAGAAAATCCTCTATCCTATTTGATAACACCAGCTCTTACCGCAGGTGTGATTTTCGTGCTACTGGCAGCTTCATTCTTCCGTTATAGAAGGTCTAAGTAAAAGTCCTCATGACAACATCCCATCGATGCTGGATGAAAGCCTCTATTTCAGCAATCTTCTTGTCATTTCTGGTGGGTTTGTACAGATGTGAGAATCTTCCCTGCATTTTGAGATACTCGTCAATCGGTTTTCTCTTCTCAGGGTCTTGGAACCTCTTGCTCTGGCGTCCAAGAACAAATTCCTCACCGATGCGTTCCCACTGAATCCAGTAACCGGTTTCAACTGCAAGCTTTCCAATCTCAACTCCTTTTTCAACAGGATAGTTCCAAGCCTGTGGACATGGAAGGAAGATGTGTCCAAATTTTGGACCGGGATGTTCCCGTGCCTTCTGGATCTTCTCATAGAGGTCTCGAGGATAGGATGTGTTTGCAGTGAATTGATACACTGGTTCATGAGCTGCGACAATAAGGTCAAGCATCTTCTCAGGTTCAGTCTTTCCAAACCATGTTGTAGTTGTCTTAGCGTGAAGTGGAGTCGCCCCGGATCTTTGTGTGCCAGTATTGCTGTAAACTTGGTTATTGTAACAGATGTACAGGAAATCGGTTCTACGCTCCAGAGCTCCGCTTAGAGCTTGAATGCCAATATCGAAAGTTCCCCCGTCACCAGCCCAGACCATGACCATTGTATGATCGTTACCTTTTGCTTTGAGAGCTGCTCTCACACCTGATGCTGCTGAAGCAGCTGCTGCAAACCCAATGTTAAGAACAGGGACAGCAAGACCACTCTTTGGCCAGAGTGATTGAACAACGCTAGTACAGCATGCTGGAACTATCTGAATCACATCGCCTTCCAGAGCCTTGTGGGCATGACGTAGAGCTACCATATCCTGACAGCCTGCGCATGCGGCGTTGCCCTTCAAAACCCACTCCTTGAGTGGCATATCTCTTATCGCTACCATTTCACTTATTCCTCCATTAGGTCGTGCCAGGTTTCTTCATGACCCAACTCACCGCTCTCGACGGCTTTCACAGTATCCAAAATTACTTCCTTGATATCGGGCACGGTCATATCTCGCCCACCAAGTCCACCAATGTAACTCTTAACCATAGGACGATGTTCTGTATGATAGAGAGTTGCTCGAATGTCATTCGCAACTGGCCCTCCAAAACCATACGAAACACCTCTGTCAAAACTCGCAAAGCCTTTCACTCGACTTGCTAGATCCCGAATCTCATCGGTCGGAAATGGCCGAATCATCCGTATCCTTGCATTCCCTACTTTGTAACCCTCTTCTCGTAGTTCGGTAATAGCATCTTTTGCCTCTGCACCCATTGAACCCTGTGAGGTGAATACTACTTCAGCATCATCGCACATGTAACAATCAATAGGACCTCCAAAGTACTTGCCAAACAGCTTCTTGTAGTCCTTCTCTACTTCTTTGTATACCTTAGCCGCATTGTGAGTGCCTTCATGCATTCCATAACGGAATTCTTCATAAAATTCGGGAAAAACGATGTTTCCCATAGATACTGGATTCTCTGGGTCCATGACGTAATGCGGTGGTGAGTAAGGAGGTAGGAACTTGTCAACTTCCTCAGGCTCTAGATAATCAAATGTTGATAGAGTGTGGCTCAGAACGAAACCATCAGAATTAACCATGACTGGCATTAACACGCGTTCATCTTCTGCAAGTTTGAAGGATTGGATAAGTGTGTGATAGAGTTCATCAACACTTGCTACATAGAACTGAATCCATCCAGTATCGCGTTTCGAGTAAGCGTCATCATGACTGACATGAATATTCCAACTTGGTGAAACTGACCTGTTGACATTGTTAACCACAATTGGTAACCTTGCTGCAGCTGCCCAGTGGAGACCCTCGTCCATGTAAAGAAGACCATTTGACGATGTTGCAGTGAACGCCCTTGCACCAGTGGAGCTTGCTCCTATGCAAGCAAACATCGCAGAATGTTCAGACTCGACACGGATGAACTGACCTTTGAAAATCCCCTTTTCATTTAGTAATGCAACTTGCTCAGGAACGGTGGTTGCAGGAGTGATAGGATAAGCGGCAACAACTTCAACACGAGCAGAAACCGCAGACCGTGCTGCAGCGTAGTTAGCACTCATGAGTTTAGTCTTCATTCCTCACCAGTCCTCCTCTTTCGCTCGTCTGTGCGCACCATCTCGATGCACTTCTTTGGGCAGACTTGGGCGCATATTCCGCACCCTTTGCAATAATCGTAATCCATGTGAGGAGTTCCATCCTCATCCAAGCTTATTACAGCCTCAGGGCAGTGTAGCCAACAGGTTCGGCATCTATTGCACTCGTCATAATTGACCACAGGGTCAAATGTGCGCCAGCTGCCTGTTTTACCCGTAGCCCCGATCATGGGCTTCGAGTAAGATGTCTTTGGCATATCCTTCCTGCTCTTGGGCTCGGTATTTACCTCATTTACCAAACAGAACACGTCCGATGATGAGAGCCATCGAGCTCGCAACTGGAGACAAGCAATTAAGCGTTATGATGTGTGTCGTTAATCTTGGAAACGTACGCAAGTCGGTTTACTTATGTGTAAGTCATAGTTTAACATGATTGGAGTTTTGAAACCTTTGGAATTCACAATGAACCTCATTCAGATGCCGTGTGAGGAAGGTAACCGAGAGTTCAATTTTATGCGCGTCCGAGAATTTCTGAAGAACCATAAATCATCAGACGGAATAGAGTTCATAGTTGTTCCAGAATTATTCGCAATTGGTTACAGACATGAAGACTATGGACGAGAAGGACCCGGTGTACCAGGACCAACAAGTGACTTCCTTTGCGAAATTGCAAAAGAACATGGAGCCTATGTTTTTGGGACAGGGATTGAAAAGAGTGAGAAGAAACACTACAATACACTCGTCGCAGCAAAACCATCAGGAGAAGTAATTGGAACGTACAGAAAGATACACCCTTTCCAAGAAGAACGTGATGTCTTCGATGGTGGTACATCAATTGTGCTCATGGAATGTGGAGGGATCAAGGTGGGAGTTCAGATATGCTACGACATCAGATTTCCCGAGATTTCTCGAAGACTTGCTCTTGAGGGTGCAGAAATCTTGATCATACCTGCCGCCTTCCCAGATCCTAGACATGCCCATTGGAACACGCTTGTACATGCACGAGCAATAGAGAATCAAGTGTATGTAGCTGCGGTGAATCGTGTTGGTTTTGGTTTTGACAAGAAGACCTACTTCGGTCACAGTCAGATAGTTGATCCATGGGGTGTGGTACTTACAAGACCGAACTCAGAGGAACGCCTGATTACTTCTAGAGGTAACACAGAAATGATTCAGAATGTAAGGAATCAAATTACTTGTTATGCAGACAGGTCTCCTACTGGTTATGAAGAAGTAGAATGGTTTCGTGAATAGCACAAGCATTAAGTGAAGCTCCAACCCAGCCTAAATATCGGAGGAAATACATGTGGAAGAATCAGACCTCATCAAGAAAGCAGTACGTGATTGGTTCTCGCGGGAAGGTACCAAAATCGAGAGCATTTCAAATCCAAGAGCAGAATTCCTCTTCAAGGTCAAGTTTCAGCGATTCTTCTTCACTGTTGTGCGGCCAAATGATCAACGACACATCCAACTAGAGTCACAGATTATGATTTCTCCACAACACCAGAAACTCCTGACTGCTGAGAAATTACGCGCATTTCAGATGGATGCAATGAAATTCAGTTTCACCGCAGGAGTAAATCTGGGCTTTATCCAGCCTCGACCAGGTCAACAGGGTCCACAACCAAAAGGACCCGGGTTCGTCATTTCTGATCGAATCTATGATGATTCATTCAATGAACAAGCACTCTGGGATAAGATGAGAAGACTTCATAGCGCGATAGATATGGTGATTGCACTCCTAAACGAAACCACTGGACAGATTGGTCCAAAACCAGATACTAAGACCGATGATAGTCCATCATACTACACGTAATTCGACGAACCTTTCCTTTAATGGAAGGCAATACATAACAGCTCGACTTTTGTCCTTATTTTGAGAGAGGATATGTATATTTGATGCTTTAGAGCATCGGCTGTCTGACCATTGCTTGAGGTAGTTAGATGAAACGTTTCCAAGTGCTACTAATCGTTATAGTATTGATTTTTTCAGTCACCCATGAAATTGGAGGTCCAACTACTTCACATTTCTATGAATCAGATTTATCTCCAAATCAGGATTTTTCATATTCGTCAGTTACAGATTCTGGTGATAACCGAGATGCAGATTTGTTCTTTGAACGTTCAATAACCGGACAACAGGTAGATCTCCTCAATACTTACTCGAATACATCCGACCATTCTTCCGACATAGATCTATCCTCGTATCAAGTAGATGGATGGACACTATACGATGCACAAATCGATATTGTAAGTATCGATACCGCAGCGGAGAAAGAAGTTGTAGGGGTTACCTATGAGAACTTCAATTTCCAAATTACTGAGATTCTTAGCACATTCTATTCAAAACTAGCTCAAGGGTTTTACAATCAACCTCATGATGGAGCTCTTGTAGACTATTCCTTGTATTATTCCACTAGCCAATATAATACAAGTCTGCGAGGCAATGCCTCAGCAGTTGTATATAGTGAGTATCAAACATCTTCAGCCATTACAACACCAATTAATATAACAGAATCAGATGGCTCCTTCACATGGTCTACTTTTTCTGGAGGAAATGCAAGCCTTTCTGCAAACACTGTCTATTGGACTATTATCAATGGTTCATTACTTCAAAAAGTAGGAGATCCTATTCCAAGTTATCCAATCATCTATTGGGGTGCAGAGAATGCAGCGGGTGATTTTGGTTCATATCAAAGAGGGGCCTCAGTTTGGGACTTAAAAACATTGGAAGCAATGATGCGATACACATACATTCCATGGAACCAAACTG
>JABCTV010000049.1 GCA_018238205.1 Candidatus Thorarchaeota archaeon | reverse complement strand
AAACAATGCGGAAAATGTTATGATGAACATGATGATTGAAACAACCATTAGACCAGGAGTAGCAAATCCCATGTCGGGACCTTGCATTATGGGTTCTGGCCCAATTTTGAAACACTCATTCACGAAGTTGAAAATTGTATGTGCCACAATTGGACCCATGAGGGACTTTCCTGAGCTGAACCTCTCATAATAGATTCCAAAGAGAAGCCCAAGTATAGTCGTGAAGAAAACGATCATGGAAACTTCCACGATAACAGATTGTTCAGGGGTTGCATTCACGATAGGCCAACCAGCATGCCAAAGTCCAAAGATTATCGCAGAAATTGCAATAGATTTGTTGGGGGTAAATTTAGTTTTGAGAGAGTTTTGGATTAGTCCTCGGAATAGGGTTTCCTCTAGAAAGGCATTGATCATAAAGAAGAGGAACAGGTATCCGAGCAGCTCACCATTAATGATGTGCAGCTCCAAAGGATATGATGGGTCAAGCAGTAGTGAATACAATACGGTGCCACCGGTATCTATCACGACTGAAACCAGAATACCCATCACAAGGCCAACAGCCAGCTGGACCCTCAATTGTTTCATAGAGAGTCCTAAGACTGAATCAATCTCCTGTCTCCTGTAAAACCAAAAGAATCCCAGAATAATCAAGAGGGGAAAAAGTTTGGAGGGAAGAATATTCATCCATGTATCGCCAAGACCTAGTACGAACTGGTCAACGATTCTCCAGATTATTCCAATTGTCAACATGATTCCACTGATTACTAGGATGTTCATCGTGGACCATATCGATGGTTTCTCTTGAACAGGCGCAGTACCCTCTTGCGTCATTGTGGTTATCATAGAAACGGTCTCCTATTAAGGATAGACTATAATTTGATGCACTCCATTGAATTTAAGGCCCAACAAATAGATTCAATCGTAACAGACTGATTCAAATAGCGCCCAGTCGTTCAGAAAACGGGAGACGAGTGGTCTTGGTACGCATTGCTCACATTTCTGATTCCCATCTTGGATGTTCCTTATTCCAGTTGACAGAAAGAAGAGAAGATGCTCGAAAATGCTTGAAGAAAGCTGTAGATATGGCAATGCAGCATTCTCCAGATATCTTGGTTCACACTGGAGACCTGTTCCATTCACCACTTCCTCAAAATGATGACATGATTTTTGTTATCGAGTTATTCAAAGAGCTGAAGGATAAAGTACGACTAATAGTCCTTGATGGAAATCACGATATACCCTACGGATACCGGTACAACTTCAGTCCTCTTCGTGGTCTCGAAATAATGGAACTTATTACATCAACAGGAAATGGACCCTACTCAACATTCACTGAGGAATTTGATGGGAAAGAGGTTCAGATGCATCTTGTTTCCTGGACTTCGAAACATCAGTTCGAGTACTTTCTTAATTCTGCTAAAACGAATGGTGGAATCTCACTATTCTTCGCTCATGACATTCCAGTAATGAAAGAGGATTTACCGGTCCACTTCAACTACTATGGATGTGGCCATAAACATAACTTCTGGTTAGACCAGGAGTATGACATAGGACGTCCAGGATCCACTTGCATTGTGAACTGGAACCGTGAGATGACAGGCAAGAAGAAACTCATTGTTGTTGATATCGATAACTCGGGTAAAAATGAGTATACAATGCAGACCTTGAATGACGTGAGGGAGTTCAAATTCATCACTGGTCTGGACATCACTGGAATGGGTACTGAAGAAGCCAATCAAACTGTTACGAATTCACTTTCTAGACTCGCACCAAAGAAGAAGAAACCAATTATCATTGTAGAAGTTAATGGTTTAATCGATTCTGAAACTGAACGAGGAATAAAACGAAAAGAACTCATTGAATTTGGAGAAAAGAAACTAGACCCGCTTTTCCTTCACATTGAACCAAATTGGCAATGTATGGGACCTCGAAATGTGGACCTATCAGAACCGCTCAATGTTGAAAAATCAGTCATTGAATATATGGAACAAACAAAAGACAAGATGGCTCAAGAGATTCTCGAGAGCCTGCCAAAATTGCTGGGGAGTGAGGCCTGATGATCGATAGAATTAGCCTACGCAATTTCAAGGTCTACAAAGATCAGGAATTCACCCTGCATCCAGGATCTACTGCAATCATTGGACCCAATGGTTCTGGGAAGACCTCAATCTTAGAGGCAATTGAATTTGGTCTATTTAGACGTGTTACCAGGAAAGAAAAGAAAGTACCAAGTTTGGAAGACCTCATCAATCATCGAGGGAAAAAAGCAATAGTTGAATTAGATTTCACTGCACCTATTAACCGAAGAGAGTACACAGTCATTCGACAAATCCATCCTGGAAAAAAGAGTGCAGAAACCACAGCAGATCTATTTCTGAAAGGAGAAAGGAAACCAGAAACAAGTGGACCCACTCGTGTTGACGACCAGATTGTAGAGCTGTTAGGAATGGACCGTCACGCATTCTCTGCGCTGACTTATGTTCGACAGGGAGAGATAGATCGACTATCTCGACTCAGTCCAAGAGAACGCAGAGCAGACCTGTACAGCATGATGGGTCTTGCAATTTATGACAAGCACAGTGACAAGATTCGGAAAGAGATGAGTAAGACAAAGAAAGAGATTGGAAATCTTACGGACACAAGAGAGAGATTAGAAGAAATCAGTGAGCATTTACCCTCAAAGAAAGAAGTGGACATAGCTCTCATGGCCCTGGGTAAACTAACAGAAGCAACTGGTGAATCACCAGATAGCAAGAATATCATGAAGCTCATTGAGAAGATTCAATCTTCAATTCATACAATAGAATCTCAGTTAGCTTCTACTGAGATATCAGAGAAACCTGAGGAACTCAAAAAAGAGTCAGAGATTGCCAAGCATATGAGATCACTCCTTGCCACAATCCCTGATGTTGCTGAGAATCAATTGCGACCACACATCAGGTCCGAAGCACGGACGATATTTAGAGAGATATTTGGTGACCGATACAGTGACCTTGTTATTGATGATGATTATGAGATTTCACTTTACGACCTCCAAGGTAACAAAGTTTCCCTCATGGCAGCGTCAGGTGGAGAAGATGTCTGTGTCAATTTTTCACTTCGTGTTGCAGTTAATACAGCTCTTCAGAAACACTCAGTATCTGGACCACCTCCGGGCCTCTTGATTCTAGATGAACCCGGTGCAGGGCTCGATGAGCAACGTCGCCGGTGGCTTCCCGAAGCGATTGCAGGTCTCGAAATTGTGAAGCAGGTTATTGTGGTTACGCACATGCAAGAACTCAAGGGTTCAACAGAACACATCATCTCACTATTGCCACAAGGAAAGGGTCGACAACCACTCGTCAAGGTAGAATAGTATTCAATCATTCATCAAAGAGCGATTGTTTGACATCTGCGATATCTTCACCCTTCATGATAAGACTTCGAAGCTTCAACGCAACTTTACGACTACCAAGAGAGATACCGCCAACGAGAATGTTATCCTTCAAGACAGCCTTGAAGTATTTTCCATTATCAAGATCAACTGATACAAGGGTCTCATATTCTGGAGAATCGGGGTGAATAATGCCTATGCTTGTAAGGTCAATTCCAGCTACCTGAAGTTGGTTAGAGGGTGTGATGCCTTTGAATTTTGAACTACCAAAATCAAGCATATTCTGAGCAGCAATTCGTGCCGTGGATGTTGCCCAGGGGATAATTCCATGCCACTGACCATTATACTCCATACAATCTCCCGCAGCAAAGATTCCCTTTGTAGATGTCTGCATGTGTTCATCAACATTGATTGCTTTGTTGTACTTGATGCCAGAGTTCTTTGCAATGATTGTATTCGAACGTACACCTGTGGCAATCACAACGAGGTCTCCACTAATCGAATCATTCTGGGCAGACACAATTCCTTCTGCATCCGTGTCCCCAGAGATACTTCTGCATTCGAATCCAAAGAGAACAGAGATACCTTTCTTCTCAAGATGTTTATTTAGAACTGTGCTCCCTTGGTCATCAAGTTGCATTGGAAGAAGGCGATTATCATTACTTACAACAATAGGTTCGCCACCAACCTCTTTCATCGCTGCTGCAAGTTCAATTCCCAAAATACCGCCCCCTACTACAATCTCCCGGCCAGCACCCTTGACAGCATCTCTGATATCTAGTGCATCATCAAGTGTTCTGATGACATGGACGTTGTTCTTATGGAGACCTTCGAAAGGAGGAACAAAGGGACGACAGCCAACAGCAATGAGGAGTGAGTCATAACCAGCATAGTCCTTCGATGTAGAAATCACTGTCTTTGTTTCGGTATCAATCTGAAAGACTGGTGTTGATAATCGGAGGTTTACATTATTCTTTTCATACCAATCGATATCATAGCGAATTGTTTCCTTGACAGTACGACGATTTGCAACGAGATCGATAAGGCTAGGACGAGGATAATAGGGATGGCGTTCATCCGTGAAAACATCAATCTCAATATCCGAATCCTTGTTTCGAATTTCACGAATTGCAGTAGTCGCAGCTACACCATTTCCAATGATCCCAATTTTTGAAATTGTTGTTTGCCTCCTGACTTCATCAAGTATTGTTTCCGAATCCAGATTTTCCTTATTGAGTATACCGAAGTAGCAATAGTGGAGATTTTTATAGCAACGCTCAACTAGTAAATTGACATATTTACAGACAACGCTTGTAGGGAGAGGAATCTACAAGGAGGATTTGAGATTGGATAATAGATTGAAAGCCGCCATTATAGGATTAATTCTTGTTGGTGCCGGAGTTGCCGGTGTATTCTTGTTCTTAGGAATGCCCGGACCCGAACCAACAGATTCTACGTTCAATGGGGATGCATGGATCAATGAGGTCCATATGAATACAACATTGACAGTAGACCAGGAATATTTTGAAATTTATATTTCAGAAGCATATACAGAAGCTTCTATCCAAGGATGGAAGATTACGACGTTCGATGCTGAAGGTAGAGTTGCACTTCCAACAATCATGAATGTGGATGCTGAGGATTACATCGCTATTTACACAGGGGCGGGTACAGAGGATCTCGATGCAGCAGATGGAACTGCAACTGTATACCTCGATAGAGCCGATAGAATACTTGACCCTGATGGAGATGAGATAGCAATCTTCGATGAGTCAGATCATCTTATTCACTTTATGAGATATGAAGGAGGAAACGGAAACCTACTCTACGACGATTGGGGCGAGGATGATGATGGACCATCAATTCCAATAGGTCATTCAGGATCACTTTCATATTTTGGTCAGGATAAAACAAACACTTCAGCTTGGTTAGAGTCATTAATGACACCAGGTCATCCGAATGCCTATCAGTTCACAACTACTACTACAGATCCTGTTTACACAATCATCATCAAATCAGGTGTGAGCAGTCCATACTCTTTCTTGGGTATAGATGATACCAAAATAGCAGGAAAGAATGAAACCGTTGATGTATTCCCCGCTGCTGGTGTGAACGCATCAACTGTAAAAGCAATCAAGGAACATATCGAGTTCAGTCTCGAATTCTACGATGGAAAAGGTTTCGACCGGGGTCCAGCAACATACAAACCTGGAAGAATCAATGTCACCGTAGTGCAAGGAACAACCACTGAATCATGTGGTAGTTGCAATACAAAAGGTGAGATAGTCATCGAACTCGGTACCATAAAGAGTCTGATAGATCTCAAGTATGTGTGCGAGCATGAGTTAATGCATGCCTTCCAATTCAAAGTAGAAAATTCAACAGAAGGTAATCAAGACCACGCTCCAATGGGTAATCTGTGGTGGCTCGAGGGACAGGCCACTTATTGGGGTATAGAGTCAACCAAGGCTAACTACAATCTCACCAATGCAGAAATCCAAGATGAGTTCAAACGTGTTGGGGACCACAATTGGTTCGCGCACTATACAGACCTCAACCGAAGTATCACGATAGGTTGGGGAGGCACCTATTCAGACTACATGGGTTCATACTTGTTCATGAAGTGGATAAGTGAAACCTTCGGTGAGGAAAAACTGAAAGAAATCTTCGATAAGGCTAAAGATAATTTTGGCAATGACTCTGAAGATGTGAGTCCGGAGGATGCAGCAGCAGATGTGCTTGGGCTTCAATGGGCCACTCTCCTTGCAATGTTCCACGCATGGATGATGAACGGTGCCATCACCGATAATGGGGTTCCAGAACGTAAGGGACATGTCAATGTAACTTGGTCTGGAACTCAGACTGGAGATTCAATCGGTGTTGTTCCGAACGGAGCAGGAGTTGAAAGAATCAAAGTGAACAGCAATGAACCGTTCACGATGGACTTTGAAACCGAGCCTGGCTCAGTATGGAAAATCACTGTCATCTATGTCTACGCTGATGGTTCACGTGAGCAAGCCATGAATTGCCCAAGGACCTATGCAGGCACTTCTGCACCCTGGCCAGTAAATCCAGGAGCACACGATAAGGTTCTAGTTGAGATTATTGTGATCAAGACACTGGTCAGTTCAGGTTCAGTAAGTCAAATCAATATGACTCTCACACCAATCAATCCAATTGGTCCGCAACCACTCATACCTAATACACCAGAACCATTCAAACTACCACCAGGTTTCTGGAACATCACAGACCCACATGATTTTCCATGGTACAAGGTATTCGAGTTCAACTATACCATAGACTCATGGGAACACATCATCGAGATCAATATACCAGATCCCAACCCTGATAGCTTCTTTGATATCTGGTTTGAGATAGATGGCACTGTAGTACTCAATATGACCGATATTCCAACAGATACAGCGAATCCGCTCACTCTACCCTGGGACCCTGAGGGTACTTGGGAGCTGGGTATCTACAACATAACTATCATACAGTCTACCATCGAATCAGTCATTGAAGGAACAATCGAGGATGTCGCAATTCTTCCAGATGGTTATGATTTTGATCATCCACATCACCATGAATACGGTGAATTGGTTGCACAGGACTCGATTCAGCATAGAACTACAGGAGACCGATGGTTTACTACATTACCATCGAATGCATCGTCATTCGAGTACTCACTCTCAGTTCTACCGGAATACATGGCGATTGCAGATTGGAATATGGAGTTGTTTGTTGCTTCAGATCCTTCATCTTCAATCCGCTCAACCGTCGGAGATTATGATGTAGGTGAATGGCCAAGGACTATGAGTGTTCCAACAATACTTGATCCTGATTGGTCGGAGGATGGTTTCATCCTTAGGGTAATCTATGGTGGGGAGTATGCTGTAGGTGACCTCCAACATATTGACGATAGACTAGCAGGGACAGCCCCTGAAAAGCCTCTTTGGTACACAATATTCGAAACACAGTATTTTGGAGTGCCTACGCCCTATCCAGATGGTGGAAATCTATACATCAACTGTTCTGCACCAATGGATACTTATGCAATCCATCTAAACTCAACTGTTATCGATCTGGTAGTTACTTTGATAATGGATGGTGTTGAAACAGCTTTCACCCCAAGTGGAGATGGCGAGTATTCAATATTTATCCTAACAACAGTGGATATGTTTACTATAAGAATAGTACCAGGTACTCTTGCTGGAGAAATTCTCTGGATCTGGTCAGATATAACTTAGAATAGAGGGGGCTGTAGCCCCTTCTTCCTTATTTTTTATCCGCTTTCTTTTTAGCCGATGCAGTTCTGCATAATATTATGTCAGGAATGAATCCATCAAAGGTGCGTGCAATTCTTTTTGATCTCCATCACACAATTACAAAAACTCGAGTAGACATGGTTACCCTGTCCAGAGAAGCTGCTGAGAGTGCAGGTATTCCGTTCAAGCAGTTTTCAGATGAACGCCTAACCAAGGCAATAAAGAAAACAGACACTTGGATGAAAGATTATCAGGTCAAGAATGGAGTTGATATTCACTGGGGCGGCGAAGTAGAGCATTGGCTCGAAATTAACAAAGTATTGATTGATGACCTTGGACTTGACAATATTCCTGATGATACGCTACTGCATATGGAAAAGCACTGGAAAGAAACGATGGCGACAAACTGGGAGTCGTTGGTTGGAGGTGCAAAAGAAACCTTGGAAGAATTGCATCGAAGAGGATACATCCTTGGTGTGTGTACACGACGGCATGATAACCCTGAGAAACTTCTGAAGGAATGGGGGATAGACCATTTACTCTCTACAGTTCAATATTCGGGAGTTCCGGGTTATGCAAAGCCAAATCCGTTTACTCTACTAAAAGCCGCAGAGGATATCGGAATCAATCCAAGATCGTGTGCTTATGTGGGGAACTATGTTGATGCCGACGTTGGTGCTTCATTAAGTGCGGAAATGCTTCCCATCCTCACAGTCTGGTCAGATTCCAAAGAGAAGGAACTAGCTCCAGAAACCGCAATCGTTATTGACAAAATCAAAGAACTGCTGAATCTGTTTGAAGGACCGCCTAACTAGAGTCACTAATTTCTTCTGAAGTGGCTGCATCTTCTTCCCCTTCCTCAGAAGAACTTTCAATTTCCTCTTTCTGAAACAGTTTCCTAAGTTGACGGCGAATAGTTTCCACAAAGGACGCAATCACTCTCACTGGTAGGATTATCGATCCAAGAATTACTCTCATGATCTTGCCCGTCATTGTTGACCGCTCAGGGTATCCAATATAGGCCAGAGTGTGCTCTTTTAGAATATCTTCAAGAGCTGCAGCAAAGGCTTCCCGCATTAGATTATTCAAATCAAGTCCCTTGAAAACATCACTCTTACTGAAACTTTTCCGGTCAATTACACTCTTCCATTTCAGATACTTTCCTTTCTCAACAATATCGGTAAGTGCATATGCAATTTCACCAATTAGTGGGAGAAGTGTTCTTTGGGTTTCAGTTGGAGTAGGTTCAGCTTGGAGTTCTTCATATACTACTTCAATTGGTTTATTCTGCATGAAAGCTGGTTTGAACCACAGAATGTGTAACAGGCCCTCAATCTTGCGAAGTGTTTCTCGATCCCGTTCTTCAATATGATCAGGGATTTTGTCCATAACACGTTCTTTTGCCCATTCGACTGAACTACCTGTTAGATGACGCCATATTTTATCAAGTTCCACAACAGCAGCTGCATATCTGTAAAACTTGAAGTCAAGAGACTCTTCAATATCATCTGCAGAGAGTACATCGATTTCCTTGGTATGAAATGATTTAGTACCTCCAGCTATGTCCCAAAGTTTTTTGCTCATAGAGCTTATGAGTCCCGAAGTTGCTGGTACTTCTAGTCGGAGCGCATGGTCTCCAGGTTGTGCATTAAGATTGCATGAATTCAGTATATTTTCAAGAGTACCAAATTTCGTTAGGTCAGTTGGAAAGAGGTCCATTGATCCATGACCAGTTGTAGACCAACCTTGAAGATGACCAGTCTTTACATCTCGTTCAACTATGATTCTCTCTTTGTCACCAAGATGATCGAATTGATCAGTAAGACCCTTTGAGTAAGCCATAACTGCATAGACAACATATCGCTCCTTGTTAGGCTTTAACCCAGGCATTCGTAGTATGAAACCAATTGTATCTAGGGGTTCACTACCTGCTAACCAAGCACCTGTAGCCTGATTAAATTCCCAGCGGTCACCTAGTTCATAAAACACTTTTCGGAGGTCTCTCAAATCTGAAGCATCTTTTGCCTTCTTGAGAGTTTCTTGTTCCCAAGCTTCATAACTCTGCTTCATCTTTGACATGCTCTTACGTTCAAGCTCAAGCCACTTACTCTCAACTTTTAGCTTGACTTTCAACTTCACAGTCCTCCATATTGTATCTTCAAGATATAGTCAGAATCGAAGGCCTTTATTAATATCGATACTGTTAGGTAGAAATTCTTATTCACCTTGAATTATAGAGTACCGAGAATTTTCGCGATGCCAGAGAGAGTTTCATTAACGACTAGAGCGTTCTTCTTAGCAATATCGGGGTTAATGACGAAAGAAGAGCGATTACACATACTGAACATTCTTTCTGAGTTAGAAAGTTTTACGATTCGTCCTGTTTGCGTCGTCACCTGTTCAAGTGTCCATCTCAATTCTTTAACAACTGAAAGCTCTTTGAACTTAGCATATGCCATATCCAGAGTTTCAGTTGGAGCATCAATAATGAAACGCTCTTGTAGATGTGAAGATAATCCGATATGATATTCTATAATTGAATTTAATGAAGTTGTGAATTCAACAATAATATCTATCAAGATTGTCTGTCGTCCTCGCTTTGTAACTTGTAGAATTATATGTCCATTTGCTGAAGGTAGAGCAGTATCCGCCGCTTTGATGCATCTATCGACATAATACTCCAGATGGTGAAGATCTTCTTCAAAGGAGAAGCCCTGTATTGTTCTGTAACCACTGGCGTAACAAGCAAAACAAGTAATCACTAAGACAACAGCACCAAGGAAGAAAAAGGCAACTCCTACAAATTCGATGAATATTCCAATTGAAGAAATCATTGCCCATACAATTACAACAAACCAAGCAAGATCATTGAGGTCATCTAAAGATCCAGAGTCAAACTTGCGAATCTCAAAATCTAATCTCTCAAAAACCAAAGGAAGGTCACCTACGTTGATCTTTAAATCTCTGGTTTCAACATCAATTCCAAGAATTCCTGAGTCATAGAGCTTAAGCATACCCCGAGAAGTCACACCAAAATCATAGAAAGCCCGTGTTGCTGGTAAACCAAGACCAATTTGAGAGCTCAGTAATAAGAGAGATGTAAATATGCTGGGGGTCATTGAGCTGAGCAGCCAAAGAAATGCTCCATATATTACAAACAGCAAGATACTAAAACTAGAAATTAGGAGATGTTGATGTCTGACGTCCCAAGTGTCAATCAGAAGATATTTGCGGCTGATGACCTCCTCCAAATCACTCATTCTTCAACCTCTATTTGAAAACATAAAGCCTTGATGATTGAAGCGTCTATAGGGGATGCCGTAAGTTAATCAATGAAAAATATATCACACTGATTTTCAGTTGCTTCTAGTCTGATATGCATACCATTTTCAAGCACATGGGTCGCATCCCTTACACTTACTACACCGATTGCAGTGTGTTCAGTTGCTATAGTTGCAAAGAGACCTAGAGATTCACCAAATTCAGCGATAACGACACTTACTGTCTTGAATAAGTCTGCAAGTGCCTTAGGATTTTCAGTGAAAAAAGATTCAAGATCGTCTCCAAGTACAATAATGTCATCAGCTGCCCACTCGCGGTCGAGGTCCTCTGGTTTGCAAACCAATCTAGCAGTACCTGAGAATTCTCCGCTTTCACTGACAGATTCTCCACGTAGAATGGGGAAATGAGATGCATCTTCTTTCTTTGACAAGTTTGAAATCCCTCTGCTATACAATGTCTGTGGACATTTCGATTGGAAATCGAGGACTTATGCGTTTCGGGCATAGGTTATTCTTCTCATCTACCGACCTTTAACCTAATAACGAGTATCTGTTAGAGTTATCTGAGGTTTCAAAATGGGTGTTTATGAGTTTGAGAAGAGGATTCCCGTCATCGGAAAGAGTAGTTACGTTAGTCACACCGCTTCAGTGATTGGAAAAGTCACAATTGGAGAAGAGTGCTACATCGCTCCGGGAGCAGTTGTGAAGGGTGATTACGGAGAGATTAAGATTGGTAATGGAGTTAGTATTCAGGATAACGTGGTTATCCATGCTCGTCCCGATGAGAATACTAACATTGGAAGTAATGTAACTCTTGGACATGGTTGCATCGTTCATAACGCAACAATAAGAGATGACGCTGTGATCGGGATGGGAGCTATTGTTTCAGATTATGCAATAGTTGGAAGCTGGGCAATCGTAGGGGAAGGTGCAGTGGTACGGGCAAGGTTTGAGGTTCCAGACGAGAAAATTGCTGTTGGAGTTCCCGCCAAAGTAATTGGTGATGTGAAGGATAATCATCGAGCTGAACTTGTGAAATTCAAGCAAATCTACAGAGACCTAGCAAAACGCTATCCTACAGGATTGAAGAAAATACACGACTAATAATCTAAAAATAAAATTAGAAGAGGGCAAGAAAGTAGCCCTCCTTCCAATTTACATTGAAATCATTGTATCGCGATTGAATTTTCGTACCGCCAAAGCCCATGTACTCGCAGCAAGAACTAGACTAATTAAGAATGTAATAATGTTCCACATCCAAACTGAATTCATATCAACAATCCCGGTTGCGCCCATTGTCATAATGGGTAGCATCATTGGAATGATGAAAACCATTACGACTGCACCAGAAGTCTGATAGGCTTCATAGACACGCTTTACTCTTCCACTAATTAGAATCATAACCGATACAATGGCTACGATTAATGTTGGTCCAGCTGTGAGCAATAGGAATAATCCAGGTACACCCGGTATGGGTATGAATTCAGCACCAACTGAACTCAGTATAATGAATGTTCCAATCTCCGAAATTATAATCGAACCCAAGAGAAGAGCCATACTAGGAATGAATGAACTCAGGAGCTTACCAATCAATAGTTCACGATCTGTGAGTGGTGTGCTCAATAGGGGTTCAAGTGTATTCATTTCTTTCTCACCCACTAATGCATTAGCTGCTATCATTGACGCAGGAATAATGGCAATCATTCCTAACATGGGTGCAAGCATCGCACTAATCGATGGTAGTAGGAGTAATCCAAAAACGGGGTCTCCGTAGACTAGCAAGGCAACTGTTCCAAGCATCGTTATTGGTCCAAGGGCACCAATTCCAATGAGCCCATATCTTACCATTTTAACCTTCATTGCCATTTTGAGGTCTGCTTTTGCAACAAGAATAGATTTATACAAAGCCATTATTTGGCACCTCCTTTGATTACATCAAGATAGAGATCTTCAAGGGTTGCTTCTTCTTCAGCAAATTCCACTAATTTAATTCCTTGCGACAATAGAGATTGCATCAGGGTGGAATTATTGGTGAATGGATCTTCAATAGTGACAACGATGGTGTCAGCCTCCTTTTTCAAAGAAGTTACAAAGTCCAACGATTCTGCAATTGAACCCGCCTTCTCTAGATCATCCACTACTCGGATTCTGAAATCCTGACTTGTTTGAAATCGTGTCCGAAGTTCTTGAGTGTCTCCACTGAGTAGAATCTTTCCTTCATCAATGATGGCGATTTTATCACACATTCGTTGTACTTCACTTAGGTTGTGCGAGTTAATGAAAAAGGTCTGGCCATATTTCTCCGAGAAGCGAAGTATCAGTTCGCGAACTCTCTTGGCTGCAACAGGGTCCAACGCAGCTGTAGGTTCATCCAGAAGGAGGACTTTTGGCTTATGCAGCAAAGCTCTACACAGTGCCAAGCGCTGTCTGTTACCTGTACTGAGTTCGCCAGCAGGATCATCCTTTCGCTCCCACAAATCCATGAAAGTAAGTAGTTCTTCGATTCGTTCAGGTATCTCGGCTTCAGGAACATCATAAAGCCTAGCAAAATAATCCAGATTATCATATGCAGATAGAGTCTGGTAAAGTGTATGATTACCTTCCTCAGGTAAGATTCCTGTTATCTCTCGAACTTGTACCGGAGATTCAAGGATATCAAGGCCGCTCACAGTTGCAGTTCCATCATCGGGTCTGAGTAGAGTACACAGAAGCCGGATAGTCGTACTCTTACCGGCACCATTTGGTCCCAGAAGGCCATAGATAGAGCCCTTGGGCACATTGAGTTCGATGTGGTCAACCGCTGTGAGGTCGTCAAAGTTTTTCGTAAGTCCAGAAATCACTACTTCATCCAATTTAATCACCATTCTTGTTTCTACTTAGCGTTACGTAGAATATGGAATACGACCTAAAATATGTGATTAAATGGTCATCATTTTCTCGACTACAGCTGTTTGAGTTTCTTTGATTCCAGCAATCTTGTGAATGTGTTGAACAGTAATGTCGTATAGCTCCTCAAGATTCACAACATCCAAGAGTACCACGATATCAAAAAGCCCTGTCGTGATTGCAATTTTGGTTGCTTGTGGTATCTTCCTAAGCTGTTCTACAACATCATCGGTCATTCCAATTTCAATTTCCATAAGCACGTAAGCTAAAACGCTATCAGCCATTTCTTTTACACTCCTTATTTATCTAAATTCTTTAATTACGACTAAGGTTTCAATATCATCGATTCCAGGGATCTTTTGGATTCTGTTCAAAATCTTTGTCCTAGTTTTTGCCAAGTTTCTGCTTTTGATTGTCAGAATATAATCATGAGTCCCAGCAAGTGCAGCGACCTTCTCTACTCCTCTGATATCAAATAATTCTGGAAGAAGGTCTCCAACAAGTGGCTTCACTTTGACCAAGACGAGTGAATGTACATCAGCTGCCTGTAGAGCGATAATCCCAATCACAACAAGAACAATACCCAAGATAGTAAGAGTCCACATGAAGGGATCAGTTTCAATGATTCCAAATGCACCAGGGAGCAAAGCATTACCAATCAGTGTAATGGGAACTCCTAGCACAACAGAAATTGCAGAAAGTGAGTTTACAACAGACATCGAACCTCTTCCAAGTGCTCGAGCATACATCACCAATGCAAGGAATATAGTAAGTGATGAACCAACCATCAGCCAAAGCATGGGAATGAAATTATCAATCATTACCTGCCAAGAGTCAGCTGGCATCATAGGTAGAATGAGCAAGCTCATCACGGAATTCAATACAAGAAGGGTCCACACCCTCATATTCAAAGAGTCCACTCTGAGTCCTGGACGAATCTCATATCGCTTTGTCTTCCGTTGATAATATGTAATAAAGGCGGATGAGATATTCATAGGTCCAAGAACTAGGAGCAGTGATGGAATATCGAATCCACCGGGTGTAGCTCCAATCAATAAAACTCCGAAGAGTATCGAAACAACAGATTGAATCTCGATGATTGTGGGCGTATCCTTTTCTGCCAAAAGGTCTCCCATTAACAAGTAAATAATGACTAGTTGTCCATAAGGAAGGACTGCAGATGCATCAGATGCACCTGTTAAGATGTAGTAGCTGAGGGTTGATATTCCAGCGAAAATACCAGAAATAACAAGATAGATCATCGGTTTTTTTGGAAGAATTCGTAATCTATCAAAGTCTGGATCAAGATTGTAACCAAGTGCTTGTTTTCGTCCATCTACAGTTCGTCTAATACTGACAATCGCCACAAGTAGAACCGTAACTAGAAGACTCACCCACTGTGCTAGAATACCGTAAACCAAGGGGTCAATGTCTATTGTATTAATGGCAATTATATCGAAGACGACTGAAACAGCCCTTAGAACCCCAGAACCAATAGCTAGTGTATAGAATATCGTAATGCTTGACCTTTGACTAACAGGTCTCTGGCTTCGACTGCTCATTGACACAACCCCTCGTGATAATCACTTGCGGATAGTATCGACATTGTGTGTAATTATTCTTTAGCGGTTTCTTCAGAAGTTTCTTCGGTTTTGGGCTCTTCCGCTTCAACAATTGCTGGTTCTTCCTCAACCACTTTTTCAGGTTCAGGTTCTGCAGCAGCAGCAGGTTCAGGCTCTTTCTCTTCTGGGCTCTTCTTCTGCTTCTTTGATTTCTTCTTCTCAACCACTTCTTCAGGTTCTACCGCAGCAGCAGGTTTAGGTTTTACCTCTTCTTTACTCTTCTTCTGCTTCTTTGATTTCTTCTTCTCAACCACTTCTTCAGGTTCAGGTTCTACCGCAGCAGCAGGTTCAGGTTCCACTGCAGCAGCAGGTTTAGGTTTTACCGCTTCTTTACTCTTCTTCTGCTTCTTTGATTTCTTCTTACCTGATGAAACTGTACGCTGAGCCAAAATGAATTCGTCAAAGGTTAGCCGCTTTCCAGATTGAAGCTTCTCAACAGCAGACTCAACTCGCTCACGTTCCTGAGCCTTCTGATGTACTCGATGCTCATCTCGTTCGACATCATGTCGATCAACACTATGTTTGCGGAGCTTTGTTTGAATATCATCAATTTGAGTTCTCTGTTCCTTAAGACGGGTCTCGCCTTCCTTGACCTTCTTGAGCCACTCCACGAAGTTCTTGTGTGCCGTATCAGCAGATTTCTTGTACTCTTCAAGCTGTGGTCTAATTCGGACAACTTCTTGATGATGTATCTGTGATTGCTCTGAGAGAGTCAATACTTTGGTGTGTGCTTCAGTAGCCTCTTCCTTTAGTTTTCGTGCCAATCTTCTTTGTTCGCTGATTCGATCTTGTTTTTCCTTCTCTTCACCAATCTTGACGAGCTGTGCTTCAATTCGAGCAATCTCTTCAATAATAGAAACTTCTTCGTCTCGTGTGATCTGCTCGGTCTGTTGACGCCACTCTAGCTCTTCAACACGACGCATCATCCTCCGTTGGTCATTTGAGGGGCTTCCAACAAGATTACCACGAAGATCCCGAATCTCATCATACACACTCTTGAGTTGAGCATGAATGGCTCTTCGTCTCTCCTTGGCTTCATTGATGTCTTTGTTGATGCGATCCCGTTCTTCTCGCTCTGCCTTAACAGACTCGATTAACGCTTTCACTTCTTTGTTATGTTCGTCGCGAATTTGTTTGTATTCTCGCATCTGATCTCTATCACGGCGGAGTACATCTAATTCGTCTCTGGCTTGTGTTTTCAATTCACGGAACTTTGTCCGTAAGAATTCTACATCTTCTTGATTCGTTTCAGCTACTTCTGTCAAACTTCATTGACCTCAGAATTTCGTTTTGCTAGCCCTGCAGAGCAGGACGGATTCCGTTCATCCCCAAGGATGTTACTCGGAGGGGGCACGTAAACTAATGCCCCCCCAAATATCATGCTTAAAAGGTTTATCATAAGAACAGCATTATGGGTCATTTCTGAGCATCTTGGGCCGTTTCCACTCATTTCCTAGAGAGGACATCTGCGATGTGTTGAGAAATATCAAAGTCAGTCACTTGCTGTAATCCAGCCCATCCTGGAGTCGCATTTGCTTCTAGTACCCAAAGGACCCCATTCTGATCAGGGATAATATCGACTCCAACAATTCGACCTTTAACAGATTTTGCAGACCTTACTGCCAATTCTGTAACATCAATATCATTTTTCTCAGGAACTCCACCTGCGTGAATATTGTTTGTGATTCCTTCTCCACCAACCCGTTTCATGGAAGAGATAACTTCACCATCTAATACAAAGGCGCGAATATCATAACCGGGACTTTTTACGAACTCTTGAAGAATAAATGCACCTTTCCCAAAAAGCTGACTATGGAATTTTAGATAATCATAGATATTGCTTCTATCAAATTCTCGATGGATAAGTTGTACACCTGCCCCTCCAAATCCCGTTATGGGTTTTAACACACATGGAAAATTCTGTCTTACAAATTCTGCTGCATCCTCAATCGACTCGGTAATTAGTGATCTTGGAACTGGTAGCCTCGCAGAAATTAATTTCCGCATGGTTTCAGCTTTGTTCCTCATGAGAAGGATAGAAGAAACAGAATTTATCACGTTGACACCTAGCTCTGTAAGAGCTGAGAGTAACCCAACTCGATTGAAGAACGCACCAATGTCATTTCCGCCGAGGTCTAGGACAAACATGACATCAAGTTCTGTAAGGTCCTTTCCCTCGTAGGAGATTTCATGACTCTCAGTTGATCCCCAACGTAAAACCTTCCAAGGTAGAACATGAAGAACATCTACACCAAGTCTCCTGAACGCATCATCAAGATTCTGAACCCTCCTAGACCATGGGTCTGAGGAGAAAAAGCCAATCTTAGAGATACGTTGTGTTGTCAAGATATCACCAGATGTAGTAGTCCTAACGAGTACCTTTTATGTTCTCTTGAATAACGACTTGTGTTGAATTCTATGAAGCTCTTCTCTGAATCTGAACATGAAACCATCAGCAATCATCTTCAAGGAAAGAAAGGTAGCTATGTAATTGCATTTCGCAATAAGCACGGTCCTACCAAGCTCAAACAATTATGGACAGAGATGATGGAAGAATTCGCAGAGGGTGTATCCTGTCTAAGCTGGTGGTCTAGTGGAGGAAGCATTGGACTTCTCGAATGTGAAACAAATAGTGGTTTGAATGTTTACGGACAATGGGTCCTCGACGATAATCATGAATTGATTGTAGTTAGAGAAGTTGATGAGGAGGACCTAGTAAACATGCGAGATGGATTTGATGCAGGCTCGGTAGTATCCTCTGAAATGAGAGCCATGCGAATTGGAGAATCCGGTGGAGAGAAGGAATAGGTTTCTAGTCCACAGTCAACGTCTTTGATAGATTTCTTGGAAGGTCAGGATTGATTCCAAGATCTACTGAGAGGAAGTAACTAAGCAGCTGAAGTGGAATCACATCCAAGAGCGGATTGATCAGCACATCAGATTTTGGTACAACAAGGTAGTCATACTTGTGGTCGATGTAGGGCTCCAGTTTCTCTTCGTGTTCACCGACGATGATTGTTCTACCATATCTTGCCCGAACTTCGTTGATGTGATTAATCACCATCCACGAGTCTTCTGGGGTAGTTGCAAAAATCACAGGGTAGCCTTTTGTAACAATACTGAGAGGTCCATGTTTGAATTCGCTGCTATACATACCTTCGCAGTGGTTGTAACAAATCTCTTTGATCTTTAACGCTCCCTCTCTAGCTACACCATCGGTAAATCCGTAACCTAAAGTGTACAGGTCTTTGACATCAAGCATAGTTCTTGCAAGATTCTTAGCGAGGATACCAGTTCTGTCGATGGTTTCTTGAGTGAGCCTCGGAAGATTGTTCTTTAGTAGCTTGATGAAGGATTTCGCTTCAGAGGGGTCAATATGTCCATTACGTTCCCCGAGTTTGGCCGCAAGATATGCAAAGATGATCGTTTGTGAAAAGTATGTCTTCGTTGCTGGTACTGAAACTTCGTAACCACACGCCATGGGCACATAGGAATCAGCTTGAAATTGCAGAGTACTTCCAAGAACATTCAATATTCCAAGAGTCTTTCCATAGTTGTTTTTCTGAATCAGTTTTAGCACATTGAGAATATCCTTGGTTTCTCCACTCTGTGATACAAGCATGCTCAAACTATCATCATCCATTGTTTGTCCATACATCAGTTCAAATTGTCCTCCAAGACCATGAATGATTGGTAGTCCTGCAAGTCTGTTGAAATAGTAGGTTCCAACAATGCTGGCATTGTAGCTAGAACCACATGCGACCAAGTAATGTCGGGAGGCGTCCTCAAACATCTTGATCCAGTCATCGATATGTTGCCCTTCAAGCACACCCATAATATCCTGAGCTATAGTTGGTTGCTCATTGATCTCTTTAAGCATAAAGTGAGGAAAACCACCTTTCTCAGCAGCTCTGGCATCAACATTGGAAATCTCTGGTTTCCGTTCTAATTGCTTCCCATCTTCTACTCGGTAAACTTTCACATCATCATGAGTCAGAACTAACATTTCACCATCTGCAAGATAGATTACGTTGTTTGTA
>JABCTV010000199.1 GCA_018238205.1 Candidatus Thorarchaeota archaeon | reverse complement strand
ATTACAATTACTTTGTAGATAAACAAATAAACGGGAGGTAAGAATAATGTTTTACGTTTTTTCATACACGCCGGTGATCACGGACACGGAAGCAGCCCCGCATAAAATGGACCTGCAGCTTACCGCCGGTATCATTCATCAGGTTGATATTTTGTTTCAAAACGGCTGCAACCACGAGGAGTTCGTCAAAGTCTACGACGGCAGTCACCAAATATGGCCATCGAATGTTCAAGAAAAGCTTAGAGGGAATGCGACTGTAATTTCTTTCCGAGAGTTCTACAAACTCGGAAAGGGCACAAACAAACTTGTAGCGGAATTCTGGACAACGCTGTCTGAAGACTTCAAAGAAGTCATTATTCAGATATAGATTTAGAAAGATTCCGTAGCAAAATTATCGCTTCAGATACCCTTGCAATAGGTACAAAGAGATGATCATGATAGAAAGCAGAAACAACATTTGTACTAATTCCCGCTTTTGCCAGGACATCAGTCACAGCGGCAAGAAGTCCGACAGCAGCTAAATCTGAATGAATGGTGAGGGTGATGAGACCCCACACACTCTCGAAATGAAGGGAGTATTCCTCAGCTTCGTCTTTAGACACAATCACTGTGATAGATTCATCTTCCCTAAAAATAAGTTGAGGAATTGTTCCAAGGGCTACCAAGGTCGCTTCTGATACTGTAGCAAAGACGTGCTCACTTGGTACTCGCTTTGGTTCCAGATTCTTGAGTAGAAATTTAAGATTACGAGACTCCTTCATCATGCTTCACTTTTCCGAGTTTCCGTATTTCTCCCATGATACAATCTCATCAAGGGGGAATCTGTTACTATTACGTTCTTGATCTCCGTAGCCAACAGAAATGGAACAGATAACTCGTAGCTCTTCTGGAATATCAAGGAGCTCTCTGAACTTGGGTTCGATATCAGTTTCCCTGATTCCCATCCAGCAGGTGTTAAGCCCCTCATAATGTGCAGCTAATAGCATATTCTGAACTGCATTGTGAGGGTCAGCAAGATGATATCTGGGGTGTTTTGCTGGGTTTCCAAGGACAACAATTACAACTGGAGATTCAGCCATAAATCGTCCATAATTATGAATCTCAGCAAATTTCTTTCTCATTGCTTCATCACGAACAACGATGAAATGCCAAGGTTGTTTGTTGGAAGCTGAAGGTGCCCATCGTCCAGCCTGAAGGATTGTATCCACCTTTTCAGATTCTACTTCTGTTGATTTGTACTTTCGAATGCTTCTTCGTTCTCTGATTGCTTTTACAACATCCATTTTATTTCACTCGTATTGTACAATATAGCATTATGAAACCTGTGGTATATATCAAATAATTCTCGCCTAAATCGTAAACCTAAAAGGCAATACTTAGCTGCGCCCACCATTAGACTCGGACCGGAGTGGATATTAATTCTAAAGACTCAGCGAAGAGTTCTAACAAGCGTAGGTGTTGATATTGGTTCATCCACATCACATGTAGTTTTCAGCAAGATTGTACTCGAAAAGAACACGAAGGTTCCAACTGAAAAATTCGAGATTGTTGAACGAGAGATTCTTCATTCCGGACCAATCCACTTAACCCCTTTCAAAGACCAATACAATGTGGATTTCCAAGCTCTGAAAGAACTTCTACTGGAAGATTACAGAGAGGCAGGAATTGCAGTTTCAGATATTGATACAGGTGCTGTAATCATCACAGGCGAAACTGCGAAGAAAGAGAATGCTGAATGGATTGTCAATGAACTCGCTGGGAAAACTGGGAAGTTCGTTGCTGCAACTGCTGGACCTAATTTTGAAAGTGTCCTGGCGGCATACGGATCGGGAGCAGTGAATAGATCTGCAGAATCTGGAAAAACAATCATGAATTGCGATATAGGGGGAGGTAGTTCCAATATTGCGGTTTGTAAAGAAGGAAGAATTGTTGCTACCGCCGCTATTAACGTTGGAGGGCGACTGATTGCCACAGACGAGAATAATGTCATCGTGAGATTAGAAGATACAGGAAAAGAACTCGCAGCTCTAATCGGCATTCATCTTCAATTGGGTCAGATTCTTGATGATGATAGCAAACAGCGAATTGCAGACACCCTTGCTGAAGCACTAATTGAGAGCATCCAAGGAAAGAGCACGTTAGCAACAACCGATTTGCTAATGATGACTCCAACTCTCGATTTTACTGAGGACCTTGATGAAATCACTTTCTCAGGAGGAGTTGCAGAATTCATCTATGAAATCGAAGGGAGTAATTTTAACGATTTAGGACTTATCCTTGCTCAATCAATTAGCCTACGGGCTCTTGCTGCAAATCTACCAGTTGGTGAACCAGATCAGCGAATTCGTGCTACTGTTATCGGAGCAGGTCACTTTAGTCTTCAAGTCAGTGGTTCGACTACATTTCTCTCAACCGGTTTAGACTATCCGATAAGAAACCTACCAGTAGTGGTCCCTCACACACCGAGAAGGAAAGCATCAGCTGAGAATATCACGAAAGCAATTACTGATGCGCTGAAGAGATTTGACCTTCAGGAAGGAGAGGATAAAATGATTCTATCTTTCGTTGATGCAGTTAGACCATCCTATGAGAACCTGATGGAATTCTCCAAAGGAGTTGTAGCAGCACTACCTAATACAGTTTCGAAGAATCAACCAATCATGATGTGTTTTGACACGGATATTGGAAATAGTGTTGGTAATATTATGCGCCGTGAAACAGGAATCACAAATGAGATTCTATCGATTGACGAAATCTCCCTGAAGGAAGGGGACTTCGTGGACATAGGTGCTCCAATAATAGAAGAGGTTGTTGTTCCAGTCGTTGTAAAGACCCTAGTCTTTGATTCAGAATAGTATGAGCTTTTTCAGGCACGTAGTCGTCGGCTGAGCTGGCGTATTCTAGAAATGAATAGATAGGTTACAGGAACAATAATGAGCTCTTCACGATGACGATTAGGTCTTTCTGGAGTGGATTCAACAGGTTCGTCTTTCTGTTGTTCTCTATCATCTTTTTCCCACCACATCCTTGATTTATCATCTCTCCAAATGCGGTTAACTTGACCAGTGATGGGTCGATGATATCTAGCAAGAAGTAACCCTACTAATTGTAAAAGTGGAATCGGGATGGGTATAAGAAAGTAATAGCTCAACATAGGAATATAAATTCCTGTCGATATGATTAATGGAAATATACTGCTAAAGACTGCCATAGATAAAAATCTCTGACGAGTAATGGTCTTTCGAATATACCTGTAGGTGTCTCTTACAAAAGCAAAATGAAATGCGCTCATCAATGCGGGAATTGGAAATATCGAGAAATCTATCATAGTGTAACTGAAATATGATGTTAATGCACCTGTTTGCCTATTCACATCATAGCTTAGCCAATAGTTGATCATCAAACTGATAGAACTATTCCCACCACCGCCCCACAACATTGAACTTTGTTGAATCATCATGGGACCAAAGCAAAGGATGAACCAGAATATTGCACTCAATATTTTTTCTCTGCTTATATTGAGTTTAGGATTTGATTCGATTTCGTTCATGGAGTAACAATGTAACTCAGAGGGGCTACCAATTATAACAGCTTGTCGCTGAATTAATGGAAGAATAATGAATACGCCTAGAACAAGTGTGGCGTACTGTCCAATTCTCTGCACAAGAATCCAGAGGTTATGATCCCAGTAAAATTCTGGTGAATACATACTCATCTGCATATAATAGAAGAAACCAAGTACTAGCAAATAACTCGCGATTGCTGTGCCCAATCCTTGTTTCCAATAGGATCTGTCTACTGGAACTCGTGATAGTTTATAGCTGTAATATATACCTGGAAATGCAACAAATATTCCAACAAAGAAATTACGAAGAACAGTACTAAGAATTCCATTCAATAAGGAAAAGTCTGACGCCCAAACAGAATAACTTTCCAATGGTGTGAATAACAACCCACTTGTTGGGAGAAAAATAAACTGTAATAGATTCGTTCCAATGGCACTCAAGGGAAATATCATAACAAATAGAACTTTCAGTAGTAGATTTGCCCATTCTGGAAGTCCTCTAATTGTCTTTGACATTTTCCCCACGAGTTTGATATATTTGAGCCCTAATAAAAATGTCCAACTAAGAAATCATGTACTAGACCCAGGGATTGTTTCGCACCATTAAAATACTGGTAACGTCCGCATCGTGATGAGGAATTAACGCTGCAGACAACTTCAACTATACCTGACATTTTTGTTGATCCGATTGGGTTTATCCAAGGGCACTGGGAAAATCTCTTCCCCTTTGTTGTTGTTCTAATTTGGCTAATTATCATCGGTCTGGCTTACTTAATAGCAACAACGCTAGCAAAAAGGTCACTGAAATCAATTGGAATGGGAATTGAAGCGGCATCAGGAGTTGTCTTAATCCTACGACTGCTATTCTTCATTGTTGCAGTTACAATTTTTGTTAGTGCATTTGAAACGAGCCTAGCAACAATACTATCTCTTGGCGCTATCTTTGGAACCGCTCTGGGGCTTGCGTTCTCTCAAGCATTAGGAAACATTGTGAGCGGATTATATGTAGTAGCAGCTAGACCATTTAGAGTTGGAGATTATGTTAGAATTGGAAATGTTGAGGGAGTTGTCAAGGAAATCACTTTGAATTATACAAGGGTCCTACTCGCTGACGAAACCCATCAATTAGTACCAAACAATAAGGTTGTAGGGAGTGAAGTCACCAATTATCGGATTGAAGATCTTCCTGGACTCATTGAAGATAAAGAAGAAGAAAGAGTTGAAGCAGTAGAAGAACGCAAAGGTCGAAGATACATTCATTCTATGGACAGTGCAATTGATAAACTCAAAGACTTAGCAACCGACGAGGATTACTACAGATACACATTCGACCTCACACTTCACATGAGCTTCGATCATAGTAAGTTGATGACCCATTTTGATAAAGTTTGTTTGAAATGGTCAAAGATTTACCTCGCACAACCAACATACATAATCTGGGCAAAACCAAGCGCTGCGATGACATACAGATTTACTATCATTGTTGCAGATGCTATGACAATTATCAACCAAAATTCATTATTCATGAAAGAACTTCTGAAACCTTGGATTGAGCTTGAAGGAAAGTAAGATTTACTCAGAGTATCGTTTCTCAAGATTCTCAAACCAAGGGGCGACCTTAGCTTTGTCAACTCTATCAGAAGAGGGTAGATACGGCTTGATGTCAATCAGGGGAGTTCCATCATTCGCATCCATATGGTCAATTTCTATGCGTTTGTTATGC
>JABCTV010000198.1 GCA_018238205.1 Candidatus Thorarchaeota archaeon | reverse complement strand
TGAATCCTGCCCCTTCATTCATTCAAGTTGTGGATATACCTAGCTTTTCCACCATTTCCTTGTAGCGGTTCCGCACAGTAACTTCCGTCACACGAGCGGTACGGGCAATCTCCAGTTGGGTCCTTCGTGATCCAGTAAGAATGCTGGCAACATAAATTGCAGCCGCAGCCATACCTTTTGGATCTTTGCCGATAGTAAGCCTCTGTTCCTTTGCTAACATTAGGATATCAATCGCCTTTTTCTTTGCCTCACCAGGAAGATTCAATTCGGTTCCAAACCGATGAATGAAATCGATTGGTGAACTAAAGGGAATCTTCAGGTTGAGATGGCGAATAATTAAACGAACGCAAAGGCTCAGTTCCTTTCGAGTGATGTGAATCTGATCACATACTTCCTCTAGAGGTCGTGGTACTTGATGTACTCGGCATGCTAGATACAGTGATGCAGCAATCATCCCGAGTATAGTCCGACCACGGGTCAGTCTTTTACGGAGGGCTTTTCTATAGATTACAGCGGATGTTTCTCTAATTGAATACGGGATACTCAACTGAGAACTTATCCTATGGAGCTCGGTCATTGCAACCGCGAGGTTGCGCTTATCCGAAGAGTGTACTTTGGTGCGTATTTGCCACTTGCGTAACCGATGTATCTGTGCACGTCTTGTAGAAGTCAATTTTCGTCCAGAAGCGTCGACATTCTGTCTACCTATAATGGTAGTCAGACCCTGATCGAATTTGCTCCAGTCTGCGGGACCTCCTACACGCTGGCGGGCATTTTGCTCATCAGCAGTAAAAGCTCTCCATTCTGGACCTTGATCGATAGAGTGGTCAGAAAGAACAACTCCACAAGTTGAACATGTGACTTCACCACGAGAGTGGTCAATAAATACATCTTTGCTAGAACAAGCAGGACAACAGTAGCTGGCGGCACCTATACGCTCATTGGTTTGTTTTGTCTTTGATTGTTTGCTGGCCAGTCCAATCATCTCCATGTAGTCTTAGGGGGAAAGACTACGGTTCGAGCTATCAGTGTTTCGAATGCTTGTGATCTCCCAGGCGCATGAGAGAACACGTTGTTTGTGGCAGCGGACTATAATCCTCGAAGAGGACTAACAGTAATGCGCAGATAACAAAAGATTATAAGGATTGTGCAGTTTAGTCAAATGTTTTGTTAAATAAATAAGGAGCCTATTCATCGTTCCTTATGCTAATTTATTAATTCGTTCACATTGCAAATCTTGGTTAAAGAATTCGACCATCGTCAACGTTTTCGTGATTGATAATGTTCATGCGTTTACTTTATGAAGACGTAGGAGTGAGAGTGGTATATAGAGGAGAGTCAAGCTTTGGCCAAAGACAATACTGTCAATCCGTGGGATTCAGCAAAAGAAGTAGTAGTGAAAATGTTGGTTGAGGTAGCAGCAACTACGAATGATATTGTTCTTGGTTCAATTGAGGTGCCTCCAGATTCAGCTTTGGGAGATTTGTCATCCACTCTTGCATTCACCCTAGCAAAAGAATTGAAGAAGAATCCAGCAGCTATCGCATCAGAAATTCTGTCAAAGCTTCAGAAGATGGTTGAGCAAGAACCTCTAGTTAGCAAAATCGAAACAAAGGGACCGTACATCAATATATTCTTTGAAAGAGCAGCCTTCACAGAAATGACAATCCCCCCGATTAGCAAGGCAGAGAATAGCTATGGTCAGAATTCACAATTCAAAGGGAAACGTGTCCTAATCGAATTTCCAGCAGTAAATCCGTCCAAGCCATGGCACATTGGACATGCTCGAAATGCAATCCTAGGAGACACTCTTTCAAATATATTGGAGCGCGTGGGCTACGAAGTAGTGCGGCTTGATTATATCAATGACCTTGGCTTGCAGATTGCACAGCTTGTCTGGAAATTAAAACAGGTTGGTGATGATGAAGGAGAGAAAAAGTATGACCATTACCTCGGGCATCTTTACGTTGAGGTCCAAGAAACATTTGACTCCTCAGAAGAGGTTCAAAAAGAAGTTCGTGAGGTTTCAAGACAGCTTGAGGATCTCCAGAGTGCTGATGCAAAGATTAGTGGTGAGATGGTCAGAAGATGCGTAGAGGCCCAATGCCAGACTGCGTACAGACTTGGAATATACCATAATTATCAGGTATGGGAGAGCGCAATAGCTCATAGTGGTCTCCTTAGTCTTGCGAAGAACATGATTCTCCAGTGTGACAATATTTTCAAACCTGAAGATGGTGATAAGGCTGGGTGCATTGTAGCTAATCTCTCAGTGATTGACGAATTCAAGGACATGAAAGACCCCCACAAAATCTTGTTCAGGTCAGATGGAACCAGGACTTACACAGGTGCTGATGTTGCCTTGCAGCTCTGGAAGTTTGGACTGGTAAAGGATCCATTCCACTATGCATTATTCGAGAATCAACCGAATGGAAAAAATGTGAAGAGAACAACACTTGAAGGAGAAGATGATGACCTGGGAAAGTTTGACATTGTACTGAATGTGATTGCATCTCGACAGGCACATCCACAGAAGATGGTTTACACAGTCCTAGATCTAATGGGATACACAAAGGAAAGTCAAAATTCCCACCATATAGCATACGAGTTCGTTGGTCTCGAGGATGAAGATTTCTCAGGACGCCATGGAACATGGATTGGTTACTCAACTGATGACGTCATCGATAAGGCGACTGAAATGGCTATGGTCGAAGTAGACAAACGAAATCCAGATGAGAGTGATGAATTCAAGAATAATGTCGCCAACCAAGTAGCTATTGGAGCCATTAGATACTTCATGCTTAATGCTTCACCAGACAGGAAAATCACTTTCCGTTGGGAACAGGCACTTGACTTCAATGGCGATGCTGCACCATACTTGCAATATTCGCTTGCTCGAGCACGAAGAATACTTGAGAAAATTCAGAGTGATGCTAAGGGTAAAGCGGATTTGAGCAAACTTGCTTCAGATGCTGAATTTGAGCTAGTAAAGGCAATCTCAAAATTCCCAGATGAAATACTTGATGTTGCAAAAGCTCTGAAGAAAGAGGTATGGGGTACGGGTTTCATTTCAAATAGAATTACAGCTTATGGATTCGGCCTTGCTACGCTCTTTAGCAAGTTCTACGACTCATGTCCTGTTCTTAAAGCAGAAACTGGAGAGAGAGAAGCGAGACTTGCACTTGTTGAAGCTTTCAAGATCACAATGACAAATTGTTTGCAGATACTTGGCATTCCAGTTGTTGATCGAATGTGAGCTAACCTGAGGTAATATTTGCACTTTCAATAACAAATGAGGGTGTAATCATTGAGAAGGTCGTTCGACTATCACTTCCGACTTGACTCACTCGATTGAGTAAATCTTTCATATTGATACCAATGAGTGTGTTCTTGAGAGGGTGTTGAATTTCGCCATTCTCAACATAGTAACCTTCCATTATCATTGCACTAAGTTCACCAGTAGTCATATTGGGACGGTCGCCAGTATTCCTACAGACTACGCCCTTATCCATCTCAGCGATGAAATCATCAAGATTCCCTTTTCCTGGTGTCAAAATGAAGTTAGAAGTAGAAATTGATGGCAATCCGAAGTAAGATGGTCTCGCAGCATTTCCTGTATTCTCGACCCCATCCTTGTTTGAAGTGTAAGAATTGTGGAGCAGGTTTTTCAGAATACCAGATTCAATGACCGGGGTTCTCTGAGTCCTATATCCCTCAGCATCAAAGGTTCTAGTTCCCAAACCACCTGGGATTGTACTATCATCAATAATTTCTAAGGCTTTAGAAGCAATACTTTCTCCAAATGCATCTGCAATATACGAACGACCCATCTGAACTTCTTCAGCATTCACAGCTCCAGCAAATCCACTCCCAAGAATTGTACTTGCACCCAAAGGTGCGAAGATTACTGGCATCTCACCGCCTTCGATTGTCTGAGGTCGCAAGAAACCAAGAGCAAGTTCAGCCGCTTTCGTTCCTATGTATTCAGGATCAATATCATTGAGGGATCGTGAAATCTGAAATTCATAACTAGCGGTCTGATCCTCGCCTTCTTTGATAACGGGGTAAGCATACAAAGAAATCGAGGTTCGTTCTTCAGCCATTGCTATGCCAAGAGAATTCACGATAGCACTTGAGCTAGAAGAACTCTGAATAGCAGCTGAGATAGCATAATCTTTCCCTTCGAGTTTTTCCTTTGTTGCATCGATTGTACGGATAAGAAGTAAAGCGGCTTCCTCGGATGATAACTCATCAACCTCTTTATTGAAAATCTTCTTAGCCTTTTGATAAGACCCAACTGAACTGGGTAGTGTTACAAAGTCAGGATCCTCAAAGGAAGCCTTTGCAAGACTAAGAGAATTAGTAATTGCTTCCTCAATATCTGAAGCGTCTAGTGTTGTAACGTATGCAAACCCAATTTTCTTACCAATCACTGTGCGTATACCAATACCTGCGTCTATTTGTTCACTAGCTCCCTTGATAGCATTGTTCTCAGCCTCGATTTCATATGCACGACTCTGTGCCACATAGACCTCAGCTTGGTCAGCTCCCATCTTCTCTGCAAGTTTGATTGCCTTCGTACCTATGTCGAGTAGTGTCTCATTCACATTACATACCTCCTATGGGTACATCTAAAATACGGGCATGAGGTCCACCGGACATTGTTGGAACAGCTTGACCGCCCTTACCACAAGAGCCTGCATCAAGTTCGAAGTCGTTACCAATAGCATCTACTTTGGCTAAAATCTCTAGAATATTTCCAGCTAGCGATACATCACGAACCATCTGGCCTTTCTCGCCATTCTCAATGATGTATCCATAACTTGCCTGGAACATGAACTGACCTTTTGCAGTCTGAGTGTATCCATAATTGTAACTACATAGGAGAATTCCATTCTTTGTATCTTGGATGAGTTCATCAACATCCCAATCTCTTGGCTCCATGAAGGTGTTAGACATTCTCGGTAGAGGAGCACTCATGAATGATTGGCTTCTTGCTGCACCATTTGGTTCCATATCCAATCGGCTGGCTGTTTCAAGACTGTGAAGGAGCTCGGTAAAAATTCCATCTTTGACAAGAGTTCGTTTCTTTGTCTTTGTGCCCTCCCAATCATATTCGAGGGTTCCGCGTTTACCATCCATTGTTGGATCATCAGTAATGTTAAGATACTCTGGACCTACTTCTTTACCAACTTTATCTTCAAGGACAGTTGAATGAGATGGCCAATTATCAGCCTCTGCGGCATGTCCAAAAGCTTCGTGAATCATGACACCATTCAGTATGGGGTCCATAACA
>JABCTV010000048.1 GCA_018238205.1 Candidatus Thorarchaeota archaeon | reverse complement strand
TCCCACCTACTAAACCTCCAACAGAACCATGGATCAATCGAGAAGCTCCTCCAACAAAGCCCCCAACAGAACCTTGGATGATTAGACTTGACAATCGGAATCATTTCATTGCACCATGGTAAAGTAAATGAATTCTTAAAGTTCTAGAGCTCTTGGATTAAGAGCTCTGTCTTCTACTTTTTGACGATTCCCAGCCACAACGTTTGTCCTTCTCATATTTTCTTCAAAAACTGCGTTAATGGGTTCTTTATTTTGAGTTCAGAGTCCAAGTTGCAAACGAGTAATTTAGGGGAATGTGAATATGAGAGCGATAGTACTCCACGGAAGTCCCAGAAGAGGAGGTAACTCTGACACAATCGCGGCCTCCTTTGTTAAGGGTTTCAAAGAGAGGGGGAATGTGGAAATTATAGACTTTGTCTTGAATGATATGAACATCAGACCGTGTCAGGGATGTGAGTCGTGCATGACATCTCAGGACCACAAGTGTGTCATTGATGATGATATGCATCAGATCTACTCAGTTTTCGAAGATGCAGATGTTGTCGTTTGGGCAACACCGATGTACTGGGGTTATATGACAGCTCAGATGAAGATAGCATTGGATAGAATGGAGGCTCTAGCGATGGACCCTGAGAAGTACTGGGTTGGTAAGGAATTTGTTGCAATCCTCACTTATCGGCACCACTACCAGTCAACTGTTGGGTTCTTCGAACGAGTACAAGATTACTTCAGGTTCAAATTGAATGTCCTAGCTGTCTGTACTATGGATACAGAAAGCCGTGAGGATTTCCACGTATCATCTAAACCTGAGATGTTAGAAGAAGCATATCAACTTGGAATCAAACTTGGATCAGTTTGACCAAGTAATTGAATTTCTTCGCAAGCCTTAACTTCTTTCACAACTCGAGAAGAATGAGCGTGCGCGTGGTATGTACGAGGAAATAGACACTAGCGGTCAAGGAAAATGGAATCTCTACTCGATTATTGGTTTCGTTGTAGTTGTGAGCCTTTTCATGCTACAAAGTTTTAGTATTACTTTAGGAGAACCGCTCTATCAACCAGAGGTTATGTTGATGATTATTTTTGCACCAGTGGGTGCATGTCTTATAGGGGGATTCTTTGGAGCTATGAAAAAGAGAGCAACCAGAATTAACCCCGATCGACTAGAATTCACAGAAGATACCCGAACGTTAGATGATTTTGGACAAGTGTATTATGAGGGGGATTTTGAAACAGATGTACTGGGAGGCCACCCAGCCTATGCATGTGGATTAATTCTCATTTTTGTAACTTCAGTATTCCTAGGAGGTGGAGTTCTTTTTGGAATTGAAAGTTTTGGTCCCACCATTGCGTTTCTCATTGAAGGAATTATTGTTGTCGTTCTGTATATAGTTGGATTCAGGTTCGCATTCAAAGCAATATCACTGAAAAGCACACTTGTGAAAAATCCATTGTTTCATCGGATCACCAAATATGTAGACAAATCTGATGTGCTGAAAAAACTCGAGCGATGTGACATTGTTTCGTCAATTATAGTCAAATACAAGGTTGGAGAGGGTCAGACTCTGAAGGCTATTGATGATATTCATGTCTTTGCAGTAACCTCGACCGAACCAGTGATGGAGATAGAAATTACTATCGAGAAAATGGAGAATATTGGTGCCGAGTATACTTACTATCTCTCTGAGGGACTTGGTACGCGGAAAGAGGAAATAATAGATGTTGCTGAAAAAGACACCCATCTTATTGTGGACGAGATTGACATGAATTCATTCATTCGAGTGCGTTATGATATGAATAGGATGAGAGCTCGATGGAATCTATCAACACCTAAGAGTCTCTGTGATCTTATGCATGGGTTAGTTGATGAAGTATCTAAGTATATGTCAGTAACAAAGATACCAAAGATTGAGGATTTGGGACCGGAAGAATAGCTTAGACGGGACGAGTCATTCAGGCATGAAATTGAAGCGGTCAAAACAATAATCATCGCTTCTTTTCTTCGCAATCCTTAATTTCATTCAAAACTGAATAGGACTGAGTGTGCACATGGTATGTACGAGGAGATTGATAGAAGTGGTCAGGGAAAATGGATTCTCCCTACCATTATTGGTTTCGTAATAATTGTAGGATTATTGATTGTAAGGTTATTCGGGTATCCTCTTGGAGAGCCACCATACGCTGATCAAGCTGATCTTTTCTTCATTGTTGGACTAGGACCTGTGGGATTATGCCTTCTAGGTAGTCTATTTGGAATATTGAGAAAGAGAGCTACTAAAGTGAATCCAGACCGCCTCGAGTTCACAGAAGATGTCAGAAAATTGGAAGATTTTGGAAAGGTGTATCATGAAGACGATTTCGAAACTGGAGAACTTGGTGGTCATCGTCCATACGGATATGGTTGGGCGTTTACAGTGCTTTTCTCTTTTGTTTCAGGATTAGTTGTTGTTTTCTCGATGAGCAGCATTCAATTCAATCTAGGATTGGTGGAAAGAATCATAGTGGTCACCCTTTCAGCTACTCTATACCTAGCTGGAGTTGTTACTGCATTTCGAGCTATGCCGATAGGAAATAAAATGGTCAGAAATCCTCTCAATGAAAGCATTGCAAAGTATCTTTCAAAATATCAGGTGCTTCAATGGATTACAGAATGCGATCTTGTTTCAAAGATTATTGTCAGGTATAAGATAGGAAAGGGTCAGACGCTGAAGGTTATTGATGATATTCATGTCTTTGCAGTAATCTCGACCGAACCTGTGATGGAGATAGAGATTACCATCGAGAATAGGGATAACTTTGGTCTTGAGTATACCTACTATCTTTCTGATGAACGTGTATCGCAAAAAGAGGAAATAATTGATGTTGCTGGAAAAGAAGCACATCTCATTGTAGATGAGATTGACATGAACAAGTATATTCAAGTCCGCTATGAAATGGGAACACTTCGAGCTCAATTTAACATAAGAACACCTGAGAGTCAGTGTAATCTGATGCATGCACTAGTTGATGAGATTGCTAAGTACGTTTCATTCACGATTGTACCAAAGATAGAGGATTCAGGACCAAACGAATAACTACCTGTGTGCAAGAGTACTTTAGTCACACTTCGTTAAGGCGACTTGAGGAATCACATTTGGACTCAGTTGCTCTAGTCAAATACAAAGAAAACATTCGTAGTACACTTGAAGAGGGGCTTGGTCATATTGGTGGATTTGGTGATCTAAAATCACCAATCATAATCAAACCGAATATCTGTACGATTAAGGATGGTACTGGACATTCTGTAACAGATATTGAAGTAGTTAAGGCAATAATCGACTTACTTCTAGAATCAGATTCGAAACTAGCAATCAAGATCATTGAATCAGACAGTCAAAGTAAGAATGCAGGAGAAGCCTTTGTAAAATTCGGATATACAACATTCTGCGAGAATAAGCAAAATTTAGGATTTGATGTTACAACTATGGACCTTTCTCGCTTATCGCTTACAAAGATTTCATTCGATGGGGAATACTTCAAGAATCCAGAACTACCGGATATCCTCACAAATCCCCATTATTTCATTTCAGTAGCTGTGGCAAAGACCCATGAACTCTCCTATATCACTGGGGTTCTGAAGAACCTGTTTGGAGTTCTTCCGAGGAAGGATATGTCAGTCTATCATAAACAAATCCATGAAATTATTACAGATCTTGCACGCATTCTCAGACCTGAACTGAATATTGTAGATGCAAGAGTAGGTGTTGAGGACTGGAATGGTCCCAAGACTCACAAGATTGGAGCGTTCCTTTTGGGAAGGCAACCTGTATCGGTAGATGCCACAATGACGCGTATTTTTCAGCTTGATCCCTTGGATGTTGGTCATCTAGTGAAATCAAGTAAACATAATCTTGGAGTACTTGATCCACTCATAATTGGTGAGAGTATTGAAGATGTTAGTGTGAAATTTAGTCCACCGTGATTATTTGTCAATCCAGCCTTCAAATTTCCTCTGCAAGGTTTTACTGTAGACCTTTCTCCAATCGTAGTCTACTCTCTGAGACCATTTGTATACGATTTTTGGATGAATGTATGATTTCAGAGAAGTACCGAGATTCCAAGTCCTGCTTTCCTTTGCAAGAGTAAAGTCAATCTCAATCTTCTTCTTTGCATGCTCCGCCTTTGTCACTCGTTCTTTGGCAGTCTTTACAGACTTTTCACCTGCAGCGATACGTTTAGCTGAAGCTTCTTTCCAGATATTTAGAGTCTGTTGTTGTTTTTCAAGAGAGGTTTTACTCTTCTGATATCGTTCTCGTGCACTGACTAAGCCAACTTCAGCCTTGTCAAGTCGGTCTCTGGATCGCTCGATACGTTCCTGAGCTTCTTCTAGCCGCTCCTTCTTCGTGCTCTTACCTTTACGTTTACTCGATCTGGTGCGACTTTTTTGACTGCGGGCATTATCCCAAGTAATCTTTGCTTTATCTCGCCGCTCACGCCATGATGCAATTGATATCCTATAATTCTCAAGGGTTTCCTTCTTCTTCTTGATCAAATCTTGTTTCTTTGTACGATCCCCAGCTTCTTTCTTCTTAATCTTCCTGAAACGAGTTTGTTGATTCTTTAGATTGGTCTTAGCTTTCTGTACCCTGACTTCCGCTTTCTTGATTCTATCGCGATATCTATCAGCACTGCGATTCCAGCCCGTCGGAGCTTGCTTTGTGTGATTCATTACACGGGCAACTTCGAGGTTAGCTCGCTTGAAGGCTGCTTTCTTGATAAACTCAGGATCGGTCTTCTTTGCCTTGCTTGTTTTGAGTTCCTCACGCATTATTGTGGATGCATGATAAGTTCTGAACACTTTTGCAGTGAGCTCGGGATACACTTCACTCAGAAATCGGTTGACATGTGTACTGTTAACGCTCGGGAATATCTGTGCAAGCTTCTTTGAATCAGCCTTAGTCTTCTTACTTTTTCTGCCCTTGAAAGATTCAATTCGTTCAAGTGCGTTATCATGAAGTTCCTTCAGTACAGTGTAAACATCAGGGTGAGGCTCGATCTCCTTGTGCCAAGAAACACTGTCTTTTCCAAGGAAATCAAAGACAATTGAGTTAGTCTTGAATTTCAAATGCTCAGCTCGGAGCGTGGTTGCACCAACTGTGTCTGCTTCCTCCGGGTCCTTTTCATCACCAACCCTTAGACTTAGATTATCAATCAGGTAGCAAGCTACTGCAACCATTCGGCGCTTTGGTTTTTCAGAGGTGAGCCCATCCATAATGTGCTCGCGGATTTCATCAATTCTACGCTCAACTTTCACAGCTTTAACGAATTTAGCAGCTTCTCGTTCCTGTTTGATGGGAGTACTGTCATGTAACCAGATGTACTTCACTTTGCCAGTTAGTTCATCCATCCACTTGGCAATCCACATGGTTTCAGGAGCCCAACAGAGTTCTTTCCAATCACCTTCGAGATGTTTCGCAGCTTCTGGATCTATGTTCATTGAGATGTCTTTCTGAGTTGCACCTTGTTTCCATTTTCCTCTCAAGGGATGTTCTCCACGACCCATGAAGATACCAGAAGGCTCAGTCTGGTAGTTACCAAGTTCCATTCGTTCTCCATCAACAATTGCGAATCCGTATTGTTCCTTTAATTCCGCCAAGATGACTTTTCTTTCTTCACGTGCTGCTTTTTTCTCTTCAGGAGACATATTCTCCTTCTCTGCACGTTCCATCCCTACTACGTGAATTACTTCATCAAAATCTATTTCGTCGATTTGTAAAACGGGACTAACTCCGAGAGCCTTGCTAAAAGCAGCCATAAAATTCTGTCCAAATACAGAATCTTCAACATATGGAGTGCCTAGCTTCTTGACCCAAGCCACAGCCATCTCTTCTTGTAGCTGAGACAAGATTATCTCTTTCCCACGCGCTGTTATCTTAAGGTCACGGGCTTGTGGAGGCTCAATGACAAGAATGCCATTGTGTTCTAGTGTTTCCATGGAGAGTCCTCGTATCTGAACGGTTTTATTAGTGGTAACAAAAGGATTGTGCTGTCGAATCAAACGGTTGAGAAATAAATCCTTCAGATAGCGCAAATCAGTCTACTTTTTACTATAATTAGCAAGCTATGATTAAGTGATTCATGTGAACCTGAAAGAGTTATCAAACGCGACTCTAAGTGATCCAAAATGGCAGGCGATATGGTATCTCACGAATAGTATATTCACAGCCCTAACTTGTCTAGCATTATCTCGATGGGGGTATCTTCCATGGGATGATGTAACTGCACTCCTTCTCGGGTTCTTTGTCCCTCTGGGTGTGTATGGATTCAAAACGATTAATGGGTGGTACAGATACAAGGGGCGCTATGGGATGTATGCTATAACCGAGAGGAATTTCGAACTTGCCCTGGAACTGATTGAAAAAGAAGAGTGGATAGAAGCTCTCAGATATCTAGACTACATTCTCAAGGTCATGCCTGGACATACCAGATCCCTGTATTATTCTGCAGTTTGTAAAGAACAACTGGGTGATTCTGCAGGCGCTGTTACATCTATTGCAGAATATCTGAAGGGAAATCCAAGTGACGAAGAAGCTCTAGCCATTTCAGAACGTGTAGCAAACAAGATTAGCTAACAAGAAAGCAAAGTGGTGCGGCCAGCGGGATTTGAACCCGCCTCAGTAGCTTGGAAGGCTACGATCCTAACCAGGCTAGACTATGGCCGCTTCGAAAGCAGAGCACAAGATGTGTCGATTTAAGGATATTGATGAGTTAGCTTGGATTTGGATGTGCTACCTACTCAAGTAGTGGAATATCGATTTTTAATCACTCCAGTCCGTGCAGAGTAAATCCACAAAATCTCAGCACATACATGCCACGCCATCATGACCTCTTTATCGAGTTCGATGTGTGTGCCAAACAGCTCCTTCAACTCATTTGGAAAATCACCGTGAGGAAAAGCTCCAACTCCAACAATAACAGGGATTGGTGTGTCCAGTGGAAATATTGATTGCAGAGAATCGATAGAAGTCTTAGAACCATTCTCTATAGCAAGAATAGACTGAGCTTCGGAGATGTCTTTCTTGAACTCAGAGATGAGTTTTGGAAGTGTCTTCTTTATTACATGCAATAGAGGAGTTCCCTCAACTGGTACTTGTCCCTTGACAAGCAGTTGCTCAATGAGACCTACAAACCGGTCATAATTACGAGGGAGGCGTACTTCGGGATTAACTTCGATAATTCTGCCATCCTGAAGATGTAGATGAATAGTAAGATTCCCGCTCTTACAGAGTGGGGTTTCCAAGAGGGCCATAAGAGAATGAAACACGATATCAGGCCGTCCCCTCTGTAGTCCATTTTCTAGGCGAGTCATTTCTCGCCCATGATGAGATTGATCAAGAAGCAACTCACTCGGTTTCTTACCTCTGCGTCCTGCGTGTTTCTGTACCTGTTTCATTGCAGAAATCTCGGAGGGAATGAGTTCCAAAGCGCATTCAAGTAGAATCATATGAAGCATTGTAAATCCCAACAAATTGATGGACACGAACGATTTAAGCAGTTTGAAACATGCTCAAAGATAGTAAGAGGAATTTCCTTGTCTAAGAGAAGATACGCTAAAGAGAGAATCAAACGTCTAGCCCAGACAAGAGTGGAGATTCTATGGCAGCAGGCACTCCGTAATGCAAGAAGTCGTCCAGATGTAGCTCGATTTCAGATGAGAAGTGCACGTAAGATTGCACGGCGAACAAGGACAAAGATACCATGGCATATCAGCAGAAGACTATGCAAGAAGTGTGGAGCAATTCTGATTCCAGGGAATACATGTAGAGTGCGTATCAGGCACAATAGAGCAAAACACATGGTTGTAACTTGTACGGATTGTGGAAATGTGAAGAGATACCTCCTCACTAATCTTAGACCACAGCCACAAGCATAGCTTAATCAGAGAACAAAAAGCGCGAACGGTGAAGCAAGATGAAGAATGAAAAGCACCGCACTAGAATCAGTATTGCATGGCAGGACCCATCAATGATACAAATAGGAAAAGGTGGGGTTTCGGATAATCTAGTAAAAGAAACTGTAAGGTTACTCAAGAAGCACCATTACATCAAGGTCCGAATGCTTCGTAGTGCACTAGATGCAACGACAAAACAAGAGTTAATGAGCTCCCTGTGCGAGAGAACAGGAGCTACTTTCGACGGGATTCGTGGAAATACTGGGGTCATATACAAGATTCGTGCAGGTCAAGGAGTATAACTCAACCTGATTTCACTGAAACACAACGACAACCTTTTATGGCAACTCTAAAGGGTGACTCCAGCCTTTTGAGGTAAGTCATCGGCCGATTTTGTGTTAGGTGGCTCATCTTCAAGAAAAATGGTGACTGACAATGCCCACAGTCTATGATATTCCAGCCAACATATTGGTACGACGACTCGCTCAGGACCTTAAGTCCAGAGAAGAGATAGCCCCTCCAGAATGGGCACCGTTTGTGAAAACTGGTGCTCACAAAGAGAGAGCTCCAGATGATGCAGACTACTGGTTCGTCAGATGTGCTAGCATCCTCAGGAAGATCTATCTCAACGGACCTATCGGAACAGAGAAACTTCGGATTGAGTATGGTGGCAGGAAGCGACGTGGGACAAAACCAAACAAGTTCCAGAAGAGCGGCGGTGCAATCATCAGGACTGCACTTCAGCAACTCGAAAGAGCTGGTTTTGTCAAGAAACGCGGTAGACAGGGACGAGAATTGACCGACATTGGTAGGTCATACATGGATAAATTGTCTTCAACATTGAAGGTGGAACTCTCAAAAGCAATCCCAGAACTTGAAAAGTACTAAGCCAGGAGACTTGGCATAATGAGTGACGAGGAGTTAGAAGCTATCCGTAAAAGAAAGATGGCTTCACTTCAACAAGAGGCACTCAAAGAACAGGCTCAAGAACAAGCTGTTGTCGAGGCACAGGCTCAGAAAGAGGCTGTGTTAAGGCAGATCTTGTCTGCAGAGGCACGTGCTCGGTTGTCCAACATCAAGATGGTCAAGCCACAGTTTGCTGAACAAATTGAGATGCAACTGATTCAACTGGCGAGTTCAGGAAGGCTCAGGGGTAAAGTAACAGACGAGCAACTAAAAGCGCTCTTGGTACAATTGCAGGAAAAAGAGCGTGAACGTAAAGTAACGTTCAGATAAAGCTGCACTGGTGATAAACATGGCACGAAACAAGCCACTCGCAAAGAAGCTCAGAATGGCCAAAGCAATGAAGAGTAATTCCTCCGTTCCTACGTGGGTCGTTGTCAAGACTGGAGGAAAGGTTCGCCGCACTCCGGCACAGAGAAATTGGCGACAAACAAAATTGAAACCATAGTCAGGTGGGCATAATGTCAAAGAAGAAGAAAGAAGCAGAGGCCAAAGATTCTGAAGAAGAATTAGAAGAAATCGAAGAGATTGAAGAAGTGGAAGAGGCACCAGCTGACGATGAAGCACCTGATGTTAAGGCTCCAGATGATGTTGAAGTTGAGGAGGAAGAGGAAGAAGAAATTATAGATGAGCGCATCTATACTGTTCCCCTACGAAAGGCATACTGGACTGGTAGTAGACTTAGGCGTGCAAATAGATCAGTCAGAATTCTCAGAGAGTTTGTAGAGAGGCACATGAAGCCAGAAGAGCTTCTGATTCAACCAGAAGTAAATGAAACAATCTGGAGTAGAGGTATGCAGAAGCCTCCCCGAAGAGTAAGAATTCGAGCTACAAAGAACGCAGACAATCTTGTTCGCGTATATCTTGCGGAGGGATAGTCTGGATTGATCGCCCGAACAAACTTCGAGGGCGATTCTAACGTTGGAGCTTACGGAATCGCCACAGACCGCTTTGTATTTGTCAGTTCTAATATTTCTGAAAAGGGAATTAGTACAGTTGAAAGAACATTCAATCTTCCATTGGTTCAGTCCACGGTAGCAACTTTAGATGCAGTCGGACTTGTAGCAGTGGCAAACTCTAACGGCATTCTACTCCCTTACATTACCACAGATGATGAATTAAAGCAAGTGAAACAGAGTGCAGAGGTTCCAGTTGATTGGATTGATGATAAAATGACTGCCCTGGGGAACATCATTATTGCTAACGATAATGGTGCGATGTGTCACCCAGATTTCAGTTCAGAATCAATACAGAAAATCTCAGATGTTCTAGGTGTCGAAGTAGTACCAGGAACTGTAGCTAAACTACCAATAGTTGGATCTAGTGTAGTTACCACAAATCAGGGTGCAGTAATTCATCCATTGGCCACAGATGATGAGATTGAACAGCTATCACAGCTGTTAAAAGTACACATCGAAGTTGCAACAGTCAACAGAGGCAGCCCTTACACTAGTCTTGGTGTAATAGCCAATGTTGATGGAATGATTGCGGGATCTGAAACAACAGGTGTAGAACTTGCACACATTAGTCAGGTCCTAGGATTCGTATAGTTGAGGTGTGATTTAGATGAGTTCGAAAATCTGGTTAGCATCAGGCGAATACATGAAGAATAAAGAAAAATTTACGTTCAGTCGAGAACTTCTAGGTGAAAAGGAAGCTCATGTGCGTGAGAAAATTCTCTCCGAGCTTGGCAGTCGTCATAGAGTAAAAAGAAGAGAGATTACCATCTCTGAAATAAAAGAAATCAAACCAGAGGAAGTACAAAGTTTAGAGCTCCGTAAATTCCTTGGATTGGAGACTGACTTTTCATGAGTGAAGAACAGCAACAGCTTCTTCAAAGAATCCACACTGAACAACAACTCACTGATTCAAATATTACATTACTCCAACAACGTTTAGAGCTTGTACAAGCATACCTGACTAACTTCAGAGCAGGACTCATGGTGCTTGATGAGATTGAGGGAAGAAAGGAAGGCGAAGAGATGCTGATGAACGTTGGAGGTAGTATCTTCGTTCAAGCAAAACTCGTTGATCCATCCAAAGTAACTCGTAGTATCGGAAGTGGCATTAGAATAGAACAGAGTAGTGAAGCCGCAAAGACCGCAGTACAAGAACAGACTACTAGATTGGAAAAGCAATACGAGTCAATGGCAGAGGAATATCAGAAACTCATTGCTCGATCCTCAGTATTGAATGCTCAATTCCAACAACTCGCAGCTCAAGTACAAGGCCAAGAGGCAGCTCCACCAAGTCAGGGGGAGTAGTCCGTGTTCGATAAGCTCAAGGGGGCTTTAGATAGCGCAGTTACTAAAGCTACTACAAAAGAACTGAGCGACAAGAATCTTGAAGATGCTGTATGGGAATTGCAGTTGGTATTAATTCAGAATGATGTAGCTGTTGAAGTTGCTGAACAGATATGCGAATTGACTAAAGAAAAAATACTGGGTGATAGAGCCGGAAGATTGGAGAATCTCAGTAGATTGTTCAAGAAAGCAATCTACGAGTCAGTACTTGAGATACTCACTCCCGAACATCCGCTGGATCCACTTGAGTTTGCTTCTGAGAAGAAACAGAAGGGTGAGGTTACAACTATTCTATTCGTAGGCGTCAATGGAACTGGTAAGACAACGACTTTAGCAAAAATGGCGAACCTTTTCAAAAAGAATGGATTTTCTGTAGTTATCGCAGCAGGAGATACTTTCAGAGCTGGGAGTATAGAACAATTGGAACGTCATGCAGAACGTCTTGGAATACGGGTTATCAAACAGGATTATGGATCGGATGCTGCAGCTATAGCTTTTGATGCAATTGCACATGCAAAAGCAAAACACATCGATATTGTCTTAATAGATAGTGCAGGAAGGATGCAGAGCAACAAGAATCTCCTAGTTGAGATGAAGAAGATTGCACGTGTTGCGGATCCAGACATCAAACTCTTTGTTGGAGATGCTTTAGCTGGTAATGATGCACTCTCACAAGCCAAGGAGTTTCACAAAGCCATTGAAATTGATGGAGCAGTCCTGACGAAGGTAGATGCAGACCCATCAGGTGGAGCTGCACTATCCATTGCTCATGTCACAGGAAGGCCTGTTGTATTCGTAGGAGTTGGACAAGAATACGAGGATATCAAACAATTCGACCCAGAATGGTTTGCTCGGAGACTTATTGGGGATAATTGAGCGAGTGGAGAGCTTTTTATACAAGAGCCTTGTGATGGCCGATATACCAGCCCTGAGGTGTTGTTATTGAGCCTGAGAGGTAAAAGCATTGTAGACCTGTCGGATTTTGAGAGGTTTGAATTAAGACAATTTTTGGACACTGGACATGACCTAAAGAGAAAGCAGAAGCGAGGAGAACCTCATGAGATTCTGAAGGGCAAGTCCATGGCAATGATCTTTATGAAATCGTCAACCAGAACTCGTGTTTCATTTGAGGTAGGAATGACCCAACTTGGAGGTCATGCTCTATACTTACAACCAAGTGGCACGCAACTTGGTCGTGGAGAGACAATAGGCGATACAGCACAGGTTCTGAGTAGATACTGTGATGTAATCATGGCACGTGTCTTCGGGCACGATGAAGTGACTGGACTTGCCAAGTATGGTACGGTTCCTGTAATCAATGGTCTCTCCGATCTTCTTCATCCCTGTCAAATCATGGCAGACATGATGACCATAGAAGAACATCGAGGAAACTTAGAGGGTCAGAAAATTGTGTATGTTGGTGATTCGAATAACGTGAGTAATTCAATCATGCAGGGCTGTACGATTATGGGAATGGATGTTACTATTGGTTCACCCAAGGGTTACACTCCATCTGAAGAGATTTTGAAGAAGGCAACACAGCTAAGTAAGAAGTATGGTACAACTCTGGAAGTTGTGAATAATCCGGATGATGCTGTGAAAGGGGCAGATGTAATCTACACTGATACCTTCTTCAGCATGGGGCAAGAGAAGTCAAAGGAGAAAGAAGATGCATTAATGGCATTTCAAGTGAATAAAGCCCTAGTTGGAAAAGCAAAAGACGATGTCATAGTAATGCACTGTCTTCCTGCGCATAGAGAAGAAGAGCTGACCTCAGAAGTAATGGATGGTCCTCATTCAGTAGTCTTTGATCAGGCCGAGAATAGACTCCATGCTCAAAAAGGTATCATTGCGTTAATAGTCTAAGAGGATGATTGTTTGGTAGGCGAGTTTGTAGCAATTGGTAGAATCAATATCGACATCGATATGATTGTCGATAAACTTCCAAAGCGAAATGACCATGTCATGTGTGAAAAGGGCCATGTTTCACTGGGAGGCTCTGCGGCAAACTTCGCTACACAAGCAACTCGATTAGGTATCAAAACCACACTCTTTAGTTGTGTAGGGGATGATGTCTATGGTGAACTTGTAATCAACGAGCTGACAAAGGCAGGTGTTGATACAAGTTCCATTCTCGTTCTTGACAAACAAGAAACAGGGATTTTCTTCTATGTACATGACTCCCAAGATGACCAGATAGTAGTAGCTAAACCAGGTGCCAACAAGTTCCTTGAGAAAAGATTCTTTGAAGAGGAAGATGTAGCTGATGCGCAGGTCATTCATGTAGCTGGTTCATTTCCAATGATGATAGATCGAGCATCAGAAATGACAACAACTCACGGAATGGTCCTATCCCTAGATCCTGGGAGAGCAGCTAGTGATCTTAATTTCGATAAGATTCTGAAGCATACTGATCTATTGTTCCTGAACAGTCATGAGTTGAAGGAATATTTCAAGATAGAGCCAACTGAATCTGCACTACGGAAATTCGCAAAGACCTTTCCAGGAATTGTAATTCTCAAAATGGGAAAGAAAGGCGCCATTGCAACTGATGGATTCGAGTATTGTACCTCTCAGGTATTTGAAGTGCCTGTACAAGACACCTTGGGCGCAGGAGATTCATTCGCAGCTGGTTTCATTACGGCTTGGACAAGATCTGAGAGAATTTCACAAGCGCTCAATGTCGCAAATGGAGCCGCTGCATTGACGATTAAACATGAGGGTGCTCAGATTGGTCAACCTAGTCTTGAAGAAGTAGCTAGATTGTTACGCAAACACAATATCTCAATCGATTCAATTCTCAAGACTTTCAAACCTCGACAAAGGAGCCGCCGTGGTAGATGAGTATTACCTGGGTAGTATTCTCATTTTTACTGTCACATTACCTGGGTAATAACAGCAGAAGTGAGTGGTAAACATGCATCCATTATTAGAAGATGTTCTTAGTTCAGGTGGAAAACGTGAACAAAAGCCCAAGCGCAGAAAGAATGTTCCAAGGTCAGCAACCACAGACGAAGAACTTGCAGATCTGCTTGACTCAGTAAGTGCGAGAATTCTTGTTGCCGGTGTTGGTGGCGCAGGTAATAATGCGATAACTCGTCTTATGGAAGTAGGTGTAGAAGGCGCAGAAACCCTTGCACTAAATACAGATGCACAGGACCTGTACTTTTGTAATTCCCACCACAAATTGCTTCTGGGTAAAGAAACATGTGGTGGATTGGGTGCTGGAAATAATCCTGATGTTGGAGAAGCTGCAGCAATAGAATCCTATGATGTTATCAAGGATGTAGTCAGGGGAGACCTTGTTTTCATTACTGGAGGAATGGGCGGTGGTACTGGCACAGGAGCTGCTGCACATGTAGCAAAAGCAGCTAAGGAAAATGGTGCTCTTACCGTTGCAATTGTATGTTTGCCATTTGATGTTGAAGGTGTAACTAGAAAGAAGAATGCCACTCGCGGTCTTAATGCACTGATGGAACATGTTGATACACTTATTGCAATACCTAATGAGAAACTCTTGGAAATAGCTCCAGATCTCTCAATGCCTGAAGCATTCATGGTAGCTGATGAAGTGCTTGTACGCGCTGTAAAGGGTATTGCTGAATTGATTTCCAAACCAGGTCTAGTAAATCTGGACTTTGCGGATGTGAGAACTACCATGAAGAATGGTGGAGTATCAATCATCGCGCTAGGTGAAGGTGTTGGTGAAGATAGGGCTGAAGAAGCAGTTGTCAATGCACTACGCAACCCGCTCATTGATGTATCTATAGAGAATGCTCGCAATATTCTCGTAAATGTTAGCGGAAGTGCAGATTTACAGCTTGCTGAAGCAAAACGCGTTGTTGGACTCGTAACTGAACAGGTACATCCAGGTGCAGAAGTAATCTACGGCGCATTGATATTACCAGAACTAGAAGATAGGCTAAGGGTCACGATTATTGCCTCAGGAGTAAGTTCACCCTATGTCTTCGATAAATCTGAGCCATTTACACCCTTAATTGACGACCTCAAGTCAGATTTAGGAGTCCCACGACTCTCTCAGTAAAGTAGACACTCAGCAAGTGTTAAAAGAGGACCAGTTCAGATTGCTGATGAACCCCCTGGCTGTTTAGGCAGTCTTTTACAGGGACGTGATTACAAAATGGGTGTTGGTTCATTCATCAACGATAGCAGAAGAATTCTGAAATTGGCTACTAAGCCTTCAAGAACTGAACTATGGACAAGCACAAAAATCAGCTTGCTTGCTATGGTTCTTGTTGGAGCGCTCAGTTTCATAATTCAGGTTATAATGACCTTACTAACATCCAATTGGGGTACAACTGCAACATAGACCAACGATTTGGATTCATTGATGAGTAATCCGAATCTTCATATCAGACAAGTACATTCCCCAATGTTAATTTGTAGTTTAGAGTATCATAATTTACAGGAAATGAAAGAAAAATGGAGCCTAGTACGAGTATCTACGCGATCAGAACGACCATTGGTCAAGAACGTAGCGTCACTGACTTAGTCACAACAGCTGTGGTAGGTGAGAGTGATGTTTGGGAATGTCCGTTCTGCAGAGAGGATTTCTCCTCAGAAAAGGCAACCAAGCAGCATATGAAGAGCTGTAAAAAGAAGGGAAAGAAGAAAGGGGAACCAAAGCTCATTTCCAAAAACCCGTTGAAAGGACGCGTCAAATCCATTCTCGTACCGGAAACACTGCGGGGTTATGTTTTCATTGAAACAACCGAGTTCCGTGATGTTGAAATTGCTATTTCAGGTGTACCGCATGTTCGAGGTCGTGTTGGAGGCAAGGTAAGCCTAGAAGAGATTGATAGATTCTTAGCACCACCCCCTGCAGCAGAAGGAATCTCTGAGGGAGATGTTGTGGAGATCATCTCAGGCCCATTCAAGGGAGAGCGTGCAAAGGTTGTACGTGTTGATACAGGTAAGGAAGAACTGATACTCGAGCTTCTTGATAGTCCGTACACTATTCCAGTGAGAGTCCATGCAGACTTTGCAAAGATTGTCGAGAGAGCAGAACGTGTAGAAGTTGTGGAAACTGCTGAAGGAAACAAAACGAAAGCAGAAAGTGATGAGCTTGATGACGAAGACTCCTTCTGGGCACATTCACCAGATGATGACTAACATCTTCCAATCTCGACTGTGTAACAATCCTTAAAACAGGAACAATTCCGAACCAGTTAATCCTCTTAATCTGGCATAGACGCATAGATGTCATGTCTGGGGTGAAAAAAGTGACAATGAATGCAGTAGACCTTGTTGGATATAATATGACTTCTGTCCCGCGGGTCGACACCATCGGAAGCGTTGCGTACGCACCGAGTGCACTGCATCTGGAGTCGTGAATAAATTGAGTGAAAAACCAATAGTAGTAGAAGCTTTAGTCGAAGGTGGCAAGGCAAGCGGAGGTCCGCCGATTGGTCCGTCCCTTGGCCCCACTGGAGTCAACATCTTCCAAGTCGTGACCAAGATCAACGAGATTACTGAACCCTTTGCTGGGTTGAAAGTACCCGTAAAGATCATTGTAAATCCAAATGACAAGAGCTTCGAAATAGAAGTGGGTACACCCCCCACAAGCGCTTTGATACTGAAAGAGGTTGGTGTTTCAAAGGGCTCAGGAGAGCCAAACACCAATATTATTGGGAACCTAACGGTAGACCAAGTGAAAAGCATCGCAAAAGGAAAAGAGAGTGCCCTTTCTGCCCAGACAATGAAAGCAGCGGTTATGATTGTAACCGGCAGCTGTGGACAAATGGGAGTTACAATTGAAGGAAAGACAGCAAAGGAGTTCCAAGCAGAAGTCCGCGAAGGCACATGGGATGCCCAGTTGGACGGACCATTGAGGGAGTGATATTGCATGTCGTCTAATATTGAATCAATTGAAGCCTCAGTTGCTGAGGCAAGAGCAAAGAGTGCAGAGAGAAAAATCAAATTTGAGCAGAGCTTTGATCTAGCAGTCAATTTCAGAAAGAAAGAGTTGGATATTACAAAGCCCGAGAACAGGTTTAATCAAGAACTTGTTCTTCCAAATGCCCTTTATCCGCCACCCAAAATCTGTGCATTCGGTGATGGTGAGTTCGCAGAAGCAGCTGTTGCTGCTGGAGCCGAGCGCATTGTGTCAAAGGATGAAATACCCAGATTGGGTGATGAGAAGAAGGAAAGGAAGAACCTAGCTAAGAACTTTGATTTCTTCATCGCAGCAGTAGATGCGATGCCCCTTATAGGTCGCTATTTGGGACAAGCTCTTGGTTCTAGAGGAAAGATGCCACGTCCTTTCCCACCACAGGCAGATTTGACTACGATAGTCAATCAGTATCATCGTACAGTTCGTATCAGAATGAGAAACACACCCACATTCCATGTCAAAGTTGGACATGTGAAAATGAGTGATAGAGAAATAACGGATAACATTGTTGCAGTTCTAAACTTGGTTGAAAGCAAAGGATTCACAGGGAGAATCAGCAACGTCGCCATAAAGACAACAATGGGACCAACAATTAAAGTATCAATCTAGGGTGATCAAAAGTGTCAATATATGAAAAAACAATCCCACAATGGAAAGTTGATTCGGTTGAGAAACTCACGTCGATTATCAGTGAGAGCAAGATGATTGGTCTCGTAAACGTCGAGGGTGTTGGAGCCAAACAGCTCCAAGGGATTCGTGATAGTCTGAGAGGCTCTGCGATCATAAAGATGTCAAGGAACACTCTGATGATCAGGGCACTGGAAAAATCTACGAAGAAGGGCATGAAAGACCTGATTGAATTTGTTTCAGGACCTGTTGCCTTTGTCTTCAGTGAACAAGATCCCTTTGTATTGAGCAAATTCCTTAGTGAAAACAAGGCTGCTGCTCCAGCAAAAGGTGGTCAGATTTCTCCAAAGGATATAGTTATCCTAGCCATGAACACTGGAGTTGCACCGGGACCGTTCATTAGTGAACTTGCAGGTCTCAAAATCCCATCCAGAGTAAAGGGTGGTTCAATTCACATTACCGCTGATACTGTCGCCGTCAAGGCAGGAGATGTAATCTCCAATGCTATGGCTATGATGTTGAGCAGACTTGGGATTGAGCCCATGGAACTTCAACTCACACTTATAGCAGCTTATAGTGATGGTGAAGTTCTTACTGCGGATAGCTTCGTTATTGATCTAGAGGCCCTGTTCAGTCAGGTTCTCTTGGGTCATCAGTACGCAGTTAATCTATCGATCAATACTGGTATTCCTACAGAGGAAACAATGCCATTAATCATCACAAAGGCAAACATGGAGGCCAAGAGTCTGGTAATGACAATTGGATTCTTTGTGCCTGAAATGTTGAATGATTTCCTTTCTAAGGCTAACTCCGAAGCACTCGCTTTGGCAATGGCAGCATCCGAGAAGGATCCAGAAGCAATACCCTCTGAAATCTTAGGTCAGGTGAAGACAGCTGTAGCTAGCACAGAAGCAGTAGCTCCTGAAGCAGCACAGCCAGAAGAACCTGAGGAAGAAGAAGAGGCGGAAGAAGAAGTAGCAGGCATAGGAGGCCTGTTTGGATAAATAATTACGAGGTAATAACTATGGAATATGTATACGCAGCTCTTCTGCTCCACAAAGCAGGCGGAAAAATGACTGCTAAGGCAATGGATGAAGTCCTAACCGCAGCAGGCTCCACACCTGACAAGGGTAGAATCAAGGCTTTGCTAGCAGCCCTCAAAGGTGTTGACATCGATGAGGCTTTGACAAGCGCAGCCGCTATGCCCGTCGCAGCAGCTCCCGCAGCCGGTGGTGCAGCAGCACCAGCAGCAGAAGAAAAGAAAGAGGAAAAGGAAGAAGAGAAAGAAGAAGAAATAACCGCTGGACTTGGAAGTCTATTTGGTTAGAACATTCTTGTTCATCTCATTGAATTTTCCTTAGTATAGAGGACAGGCAAGTAGCAAACTTGCCTTGTCCACTGAATTCTTTTTTCGATTTATCAAAAACCCACAGACAGATATAACCTAAATCTTACAACATGGGTGAGTGCACCTCAACTGTAAGAATTTTCTATGTTCCACCCTTCTCCTGCCAGTGTCACCACCTCTTCTTAATTCTAATGAATTATAAAAATTAGCAAGAGCTTTGTCGACGTTCATTGGGATGGGATCCCTCCTGAAGACCTGGCTTCCTTCTCCTGTTTGATTGCTAGCACATCACTTCCAGCAACAGAGAGTGTTTCCACAGTTCTTACCACGGCGGGGTCATTATCACTCTTGATAGTTTCATCACTGAAACTGACAAGGTCCGATTGGACAAAGTGAACAGCCGCGGACTCCCCAGAACCTGATGATGGTTCCATTTCGGAGAGTAAGGACTTCCCTTTGGAAGAAGGCTTCTTCTTTCGGGCTTTCAGCCGCGCACGTCGATTGGTTGTTCC
>JABCTV010000197.1 GCA_018238205.1 Candidatus Thorarchaeota archaeon | reverse complement strand
AACAATAACTATAACCTCAAATCTACCACTAGAATTGAAAGGATGATTAGTGAGATGGCATAAAAAGCCTGTGAACTAAGTATCTGTGTCATGAATCATCTCGAACCATTGAAGAGTTAATTTTGAAAAGAAAGAGGGATGGAAGGAGTGTGACGAGCACACCTTTCTGAGATGTTTCATGCAATTCTAGTTTGCAAAAACAAAATATCGATTGATTAAAATAGCATAAGTACATTCCATTAAAAAGGAGGAGAGTACAGAATTGCATTTTCGTAGATATAGAACTATACTTTCAGCTGTAAGCATATTCTTCATTATTTCACTTCTTATCGCTCCATTCATGAATCCATTTGATATGTCAAAAGAATTCAATGAGGTAGAGGTCAACAGTGATGACTCAATAACCTTGAATCATTCAATGACAATAAGCGAATCGGAGAATACTGACATAGAAAATCCTGTTTGGTTCAAGACATATGGACCAAATTATTCTAAAAACAGAATTAGAGATACAATTGAATGCAGTGATGGTGGGTTCTGCATACTTGGCACACTTGGGAATCCAGAAGACGAAATGTACTTTCCTGACGCGATTTTACTGAAAACAGACTCAGATGGAAATCATCTATGGAACCACACTTATGGTAGAAGTGATACGGTATCCGAATCTACTGCAGATGTTATTGAATGCGCAAATGGTGATTTTGTCTTTGTTGGAGGGCAATTCCTACATTCTACCTTTGATAGATGGGGTTGGTTAGTTCGAACAAATTCTACTGGTCATCTAAAGTACAACCTTACATATCCGAGTTCAAGCAGATTAGTGAGAATCACTGAACTTAGTAGCGGAGATCTCTTTGTGTCCGGTAATTCAATATCAAATGCTATCTTTTTTATGAAGACAGATGAGAACGGGACAGTGATTTGGAGTGGTGCCATTGACAGTCCACTCATCGATGAAGTAACAGACATGATTCAGTGTAGCTCGGGGGAGTTAATCATTACAGGGTTTTCGCATGAAGGATCCCCAGACATATCGATTCCATTCATGCTTAAAATAGATGAAGATGCAGATTTATCCTGGTATAAGCATTACACTTCTTTCGGAGCAGATGTAATATCTAATTCAGTATTTGAACGGGAATCAGGGACATATTTGATGGTAGGTGGTAAAGATGGACACCTTTGGTTTTGTGAGATAAGTGTAGATGGAGATAGCATCTGGGATAAGACAATTCCAACCGAACCTCAAGGAATTGCAATCAAACATCTTGATGGTGGGGGATATGCAGCCCTTACAAACTTTCATAGAATTACTTTTGTTGATGAACAGTTCGAGCCAAAGGGGACATGTACATACGACATCATTACTGGCAACTCGTTTGTTTTGACACAGAATAATGAATTCGTTATTGGAGGTTACCTGAGGAGTTCCAACAATTACACTCTAGCTTTGTTGAGAGAGCCTTGGCTTCAGTGGAATCATTCAGCAATTGATATCCAGGTGGAATATCTGCAACCGATATCTCGTGACTTCAATGCAACTTGTAGTCAGAATATCGATGCGTGGACAGTGAATGCTACCAGTTTCTTTGATATTGATTCGAATGGAATTCTTACAAACAATTCAGTATTGGATGTGGGGGTATATCCTATCACTGTAATGGTGAACGACACTCTAGAAAATACTCTAATCCAAGAATTTCTAGTCACGGTTGAAGACACAACCTCACCTGAGTGGATACAGATTCCAGAGAACCAACTACTGGAACTTGGTACAGCATTTAGCTACGACCTTAACGCCTTTGATTCATCAGGAGTGAGTGATTGGTCGTTGAATGCGACAGGACTCTTTGATATTGATGCAAACGGTTTGATAACCAACATTCAACCTTTAGAGGTTGGTGTCTATGGATTGATGGTGACTGCTGAAGATATCTACAGCAATGAACTAACAGGTGAGTTCAGTCTAACAGTTTCAGACTCAGTAGGTCCAACATGGATCATCACTCCATCCGATGTAACTGAAACCGAGGGGCAAGATATTGAGATTAATATTGCAGCAAGTGACCTCTCAGGGATAGATAGTTGGACATGCAATGATACTGTGAATTTCCAGATTGCAGTTGGTTCCACACATGATGCAGGTTCGTGTCTAATCACAAATGCCATAGCATTGGATGTAGGAACATACGGTCTCAATCTCACCGTGACGGATCCATTTGGTAACAAAATTTCATCAACTTTCACTGTCACTATAATAGAGGCCTCAGTCATAACCACAATTACTACTACAACTACTACTACAACGGAAACAACATCTACAACAACCACTTCGGAAACAGCAGAACAAATTTCCCAAACAATGTTGCTCGTTGGAGCAGTGTCAGGATGGGGCGTTGCTGTCTTGGTAATAGTTGTCATGATGAAACGGCGTACTTGAAAGATCATATACGTCAAAATTGGTTAGTAGAGAAACAATTTCTCTACTCATGAAAAGAAAGAAGGATGGAAGGAGTGCGACCAGGAAAGTATTTTCAATTTTGCAAATCCTCATATATTTAGAAATCCCATAAGATATCTAGGTAATCAAGATGACTCAATTTGAACTTATTAAAAATGCTCTCAGCTCGTTCACTGATGAAAGCATTTCTTTTGCTTTGATAATTGACTCGTCAATCAAAGGTAATCTTGAAACACCAAATACTATCGGCATCTATGTGAAGTCTATAACTGATAGTGATGAAGCTATTGACCTCATCAAAGACCTAGAAACACATTTTGAAAAGAATCTTCAGAGTGACAGAATCAAAATTGTAGTTCTAAATGATGCCAGTCCAGTAATCAAATTCAATGTAATCGAAAAGAATATTATTCTATTAATGCGTGACCAACACGAGTACGACGAATTCTATGTCAGATCGTTGTCAGAATACTTTGACTGGCAGGAATTTATTAAACATCATTATCCAGAAGGAACACCTGAGTTTCCTGTGGATGAATAACCGATAACTCACAAAGTCACAGCACGTTTGTAGTAGTGTTCAGAAATTTGTTTCAGTTAGGAAGGTAGTCCATTTTTCAAAAATACCGAGCATTTTGCATGTATCTTCGATATAATCTAAGTTTAGGTGTTCTTGATTGATTCGATATATTCCATGGGCATCCCTGAGGTCTTGTTCACCCTGAAAAAGAATCTTATTGATCAAAGTGTCTTCAACAGTTCCTAATTTCAGTGCGACATTAAAAAAATCAATCGTGACTGAGCGGTCTATTGTCATCTGATCAAATTGTGAATTAATTCCCTGAATATCAAGACGCAAGGCAGAATCCAGATAGAAGACGGTACTATGAGAGCTTTCAGCAAACGCAGCCCTCATATCATCTGCAGAGGCATCGAATCCTTTCGATATCAAAAATTCAGAGAATGGGTTGATGGCAGTTTCATCGATTTGAAGAAGGATATCAATGTCAACGGTGGTTCGGGGTACACCATAGTACATGACTGCGACGCCCCCCACAATTACATAATCAATGCCCTGTTCGTTGAGATAAGAGCAGACATATTGTAATATCTCAGGAAATTCATCCATCTTTTCTTTCTCCTGCGACTCGAATTGCGAGAGCTGAAAGCTTCAAACCCATCATAAGTCGTTCAATTCCTGAGAAGCGTTTTACATGATCAGCTGTTCGTATCTGGTCAATGTGTCTTCGATGCTTCACTTGTTCTGGAATCGATTTGGTCATTTTCCTCACGAATTGATATATCGATTCAACTCATATATTCTACTATTTGTAGTGGCGAAAGAAAGAAGGATGGAAGGAGTGTGACGAGCACACCCGAGCAGGGTTGTTAACCAAGTCCTTTGGTTCACAATCGTGCCTTCATCCGCTATTAGTCAATCTGTAATCTAATTTTGAGTATTAAGAATCTGAGGCATTGACAATTTTCTTCCCAACTAAAGATTGTAGAAGAAAACAGAGCATTATTGACACGACCACAAATTTCTGTCCAATTGTTACAACTAACGATATCTCAGAAGTACCGGTTTGAAACATTGAATACAGGAAAATACTCAGGACTACACCTAATGCAATATAGATTGCAGCATATCTATTTGGATAGATAGGAGAGCTGAGGATAGCGAATGTATGAAAGACTACAATGGGGAGTCCTGAAATAAAAGCGAGAGCTCCAAACATCAGATGGGTCTCCATAAAGAGATCTGAGGGAGTAAGAGCACCACCTACGAAAGTCAACGCAAAGATTACACCAATCACAGATCCGAATATACTGAACCATAACGGTTCTCTGGTACCTTGGAAAATCTTCGGATGAGCTATGAAATATGGAATTAACAATACTCCGGTGAAGAAAAGCGATGTGTTGAATATGAGTGATGAAATCAGATTTGAATTACCTGAGTATGCAACTACCCGACCCAAGTCACTGAGAAAATTATGGAGCAAAGAGAATCCCGGAGAGTCCGGGTCAACTGCTGAACCTCCTGTATAGGCAATGATAGATACAGGGAGTAAGACCAAGGCTTGTATCATTCCAAAAGCGCTGAGAGTAAACAATACATCATACCAATTACGTTTCGACTGCATTTGAATTGTCACCTTACCATAATTCTCCTGATTTGTCATCATCTCGTAGGAACGATTGTGAGTTGTTTCCATCAGATGGAATGCTGACTGAAGGGTCTATTATAATCACTCGAGCAATTTTTTGTGTGAACCGAACTTGTCTCAATCCGGATTTACGAGAATCGAAGATTGATACTAAACAACCAAGAATAAGGTCCAAGAGGAGGAAAGTCTTTCCAATAGCATTGACAGCTGCTTCTCCGAAAGAGAGTGTTCTATCCTTACTTTCATGATGAGTATTCAATCTTAGAACACGCCGACCCACGGTTTTTCCTTCAAAAAACGTATCGAATATGAAGAAGTATAGGAATCCGAAAATTGCCACAAGTACTGAAGGTATGGAGAAATAATCAAATCCCCCAAATAATGGAATATAGAAGAACAAGTAGGAGAAAACACTTGCACCAATAGCCAAAAACACGAGGAGCAAACTGGCAAGAGGGTTCAATGGAAAGACTGTAACAACAAAGAAGAATAATGAAATATATCCGGGATTGAAGAATCCCAACACTAGGTCAATAACAAGACGAAAAAGTGCTATATCAACAGTCATAGCAATAATCCTACTAGGTAGTTTGGCAATATACTCGTCAGCTTGTGTACTGAACACTCTCTCGCTCATGTATATTAAGAAGACAATGAGTAGTGCTATTCCTCCAACTACAATGGCAAGAGCAAATAGGAGCGCATTTGGA
>JABCTV010000047.1 GCA_018238205.1 Candidatus Thorarchaeota archaeon | reverse complement strand
AAACATATTCATTGTCTGTTGGTCACCTTCAACATATTCTGCTCATGCACTTTCAGGAGAAGAAACTCTTGAAATGAATCCGATAGAATCACTTCGCACAACATTCCGCAAATTGGATTTGGATCATGAGGATGTTATTGATAGATTCATAGAACGACAATTCTTTGGTCCAAGATCAATGGAAGATGCCATGACTGCGCTGAATGAAAGTAGTGCAAGTATCATGAGTTTTTGGGAAGATGATCCTATTGATTTCATGGTAAAGTTTGCAATATTATCTGATGAAACTCGAGCTTTCATTAGGAAAAGGTCTGATTTAATGAATAGACTGTATAATGACATGAAGGGAAAAATGAATTTGCATGAATTTGCATTGATTAATGCAGAGAAGAAAGCTCGCGAATGTGTTGGAAATGCTTTCAAGGGATATCAGGAGCCAGCAAGAGAGGTGGCTATTGATGCAGCGGTTCAGATAGTCTATACACTCAAACTTGTCTTAATGATAGACTTGAAACCTAGTATCGATTCCAAAACAATTAGCTAGTAACTCAGAAAGATATCGGGGATTCTTTGGATGAGAATAGAAACCACTTTGAAATATCATTACTGGAGTAAACCAATCAATACAATTCTCATTTCTTTTTGGTGAATACATCCCAGCTTCAGTAGTAGTTGAAAAGGGTAAGTTTCCATCAGGGATGATAATCTGGACTGCATAGTAAGATGATGATACTAGGTTAGGGTGGCGAACACACAGTTAATCGTGGTAGGAGGGGGGAGTTTCGTTATGTAATTGAGGGCATGTAACGAAAAACTAGACTGTGCATTCGCCGTTGATCCATACCAACTCCTACTCACATATCTATCGGTGACCTTCCTAATAAATCCATCAAGTTTGGCGCAATATATGTCCTCTATAGACAACACGTAGATGAACCACCACTACAAAGATATAGAAGCCAGTTCTCAAGAAACGCATGGGCACCTCATTTCGTGTAGAACTAATCTTGATGGCGCTTCTTATCATAATGAGTCCTTACAACATCTCATCTGGATACTCAACCTGCTTTACTATTTGTGAGGACACTCATAGGACCTTGAGCTTCGAGATAGCTTCTGGAGGTTTTGAATCGATAATGCTGGACGTTGGCTCTGTTTTCAGCATCTATGGAAACCTGACAGTTACTGCCCCATCAGACGGTCTAGTCACACTGATGATAATGGACCAGCTAAGATTCTTCCTGATCCACCGTCTAATGGTCTGAGAACAACCTCCTAGTTTGAGGGCCGCTTGTGATACTGTGAACATGGGCTGTTGCGAAACCCTTTTCTCAATTCCAGTGCCAAAACAACATAGGTGTCTACAGTGAGCTCTGAAGATGACAATGTTAGAACTGATGAATACTGGATGGGCGTGAGAGACGCACTGAGAATGGTTGATAGCTTCTACAAGTGGTCGAAGAGGAACCCGGGTCGAGCAAAAGACCTCGATGACTTCATCCATGATGGACTTATAGCTGCCGCAAAGAGATGTGAGTCCTGCTTACGTGATAAACTAGGACTTAGTTTTATTGAAGGTGAAGATGAAGAAGATGAAATCACCTTAGAAGAGTCCATAGAACACGAAGAAGAAGAAAAAGACGACGACGACGATGATGACGATGATGACGATGATGACGATGATGACGATGATGACGATGATGATGTTATACCAGAATCATCAATTGATGAACCCATAAGTCATGTTGAACCTGAACCTTTCGCACCGCTAACTGACGATTCAGATGAATCATCAATGTCTTTAGATAGTGTTGAACGTATAGAGGATGAGCCAATAGATGATCTTTCCATTGAGGGTCCACCGCGTGAATTTTCCACTGATTTTGAATTAGTTGAGCCAACACCAATGTTTGCTGATGAAGAATCTGAACCAGAACCAATTGTTGCTACTGAACCCGAGGAGGTCTTGAGTGAATCAACTCTTGAGGAATCTGAAACAGTGCAAGAACCTGATTCTGAAGAGCAACCCGATAAAACATCATTTTCATGGTCCGAGTATGAAGAAGTCGTAACTCCTTCTTCTGAACCTGAGGAAGTCTTGGGTGAATCAACTCCTTCTGAACCTGAACCACAAGATTATGACGTTGGCGTTTCGGAAGATGAAGAGATATCCACTTCGGTGGAAGAGGCGACGCTTCATGAAGAACCTCCTGACCCTCCGAAAGTATGGAGTCCTTATGATGAACCATCAATTCCAGAAGATGACGTTACTGAAGAAGAAACTGAAACTGAAGTTGATGAAACTGAACCTCTGGACGAGGGAGATGGTGAACCAGTAATTACAGAACCCCCCTCACCTCCACCACCAGAAAGTGAAGAGGACGAAGAAGAACGAAAACGAAGAGCAAGAAGATTGTTCTTTGGAGCCTAAGAATTCTTAGAAAGAATTAACTTATAGAGTCGTATCGCATCCTCCGCGGTATCGACTCCCTTTATTATTGCACTCCCAGACGACATTAACGTTATTTTTTCACCAGATGCAAGATTCACCAGGACTGACCGCTCTGTAGACTTGATGGAATATGATTGGTCCAGAATTTGAGCTATCTCATTTAGATCTATCTTTCCTATTTTTGGAGGTGATACATTGAAACTCTGTGAACATAATTGGGTTGCAGTGATATCATTTGTCTTGGTAACATCTGTTCGCACTGATTTTGAGCATACTGGACATTCATCTGATTTTCCAATGTCAAAGAAATCAAAGGTGAGAGTACCAGAGTCGATAGTCATTAGACGATTTTCTAAAGTTGGTTTGTGTCCTGTAGCAAGTAGAATAGCTTCATTCACTTCAACAGCAGCAGCAAGTGATAGTAATGTGGGAGTTACTCCGACCTGTGCACATGTATTGTCTGGATTATCTTTAGCCTCACCCATCACACAGGCAAAACAACCAGTCTTCCCTGGAATGAAGGTTGATAGATTGGCATAATACTCAACGGCTCCAGCAAAGATGTATGGTATGTCCAAATCTATACTTGCCCAATTCACTACTCTTCTTGCCTTGAAAGAGTCAAGTCCATCGAGTATAATGTCTGTTCCCTTCAGAAGATCAATTGCATTATCTTCTTGAATTGAAATGCACAATGGGTCAAATTCAACATTTGGATTCAGCATTTGCAAGTTTGCAGCTGCCGCCTCTACTTTTGGTTCTCCAATGTCTTGAGTGTTGTAAACAGTCTGTCTCTGAATGTTAGACAATTCTACTATGTCTCGGTCTATGATTCTTATCTTTCCAAATCCAATTGCTGTAAGTAACCGAAGAGCCGGACTTCCAAGCCCTCCTGCTCCTACAACTGCAACAGTTGAATTCATTATTGACTCCATATCATCATCACTGAAGTTTCGGAGGGCAAGCATTCGGGAGTATCTCTCCCTTTGACTATCTGTAAGTTTCATCTTTCACTTCCTAGACACAAACCGTTCACTTAAAGCCTTGGACTTATGCTCTTTGTAACTATGGAGTATTCAGCTGAGATTTCTATTGGTCTTCGGAGAAATCCCAAAGAAGCGCTCAATGCAGCATTATCCAAACTTACAACCACTATTGAAATACCCGGGAACTTGGTTCAGGTTTTGATAAAACCCTCAATATATGACCCCTCTCTAGTCGGTAATACTGAACCAGAATTAGTACGAGCCATATCACACACTTTCGATAACCTTGGTCCAATCTCAATCATTGAGAGTGATAATCCAATAAGAACAACGAATGAAGCTTTTGAGAAAGTCGGTTACAACAATCTAGTTAGTGATAATGTGAAATTAGTGAATCTCAGTGAAGTTCCTCGACATTCGTTGAAGATGTCTGGTCATTATTTTGAGACCCTTGAGATGCCATCTCTCCTATCGGAACCCAAATTCTTTGTGAATGTTCCTACAGTGAAGTTAGAACCAGAAATTTGCACGGTTGGTGGAGGTATCAAGAACTTATTTGGTCTAATTCCTGAGCGTGATAAGCGTCATTACCATTCACAAATCGATGATGTTCTACTTGACCTGTTAATTGCATTTAGGCCCCATCTAACAATTATGGATATTACGACTATGGTAATCGGTGACCGCGAAGCGGGTGTTACCAAAGATATTGGTGCAGTAATTGTTGGTACTGACCCCGTGGCTGTTGATGCATTTTGTGCAGATTTGTTAGGTGTTGATCCTATGAAGATCTCTCATTTAAAGAATACATTCGAATTAGGTCTTGGTGAGATACTTGTAGATAGGATTCGGATTAGTGGAACTGAAGCACAGAGAACAAAATTGTTTGAGCTTTGCAGATTATGAACAAACAAAAAGCATTTATCACGGTATAATACGCCCCCCTCTTGCTTTCACGAGTATTATACTCGTGTGGTAGCCCTTTCGGATGTGCCGATATGGACTGGACTTCACACACCATGGAGCGAATCCCGGAATCGGGAACCCTGAAAATGTTCGATATGGCTAGACGCCTCGAACGTGACGGAAAGAAGATTTACCATTTTGAGGTAGGTCAACCCGATTTTCCAACACCTGAAAACGTTGTTAATGCAGGTATTGAAGCTCTCAAAGCGGGTTTCACTAGATACACACCAGCCCGAGGAATACCACCAATACTAGATGCGATAGAGGGTTCGTACAAAAGTCGTGGAATTGATTTTGATGGTTCTAAGAACGTGATTGTCACTCCTGGTGCCAAGGTGGCATTATTTCAGGGATTTCTTGCTACTATTGATACTGGAGATGATGTCTTACTTCTGTCACCTGCATGGCCGACATATCGTGTTTTGATTCGAATGGTGAATGCAAAGCCAGTCAATATTTATACCAATGGAAATTACACTCTTGATGAAGAGTTATTGAAGCAAAAAATTTCTCGAACTGTTTCTGCACTTGTTATCAATTCGCCAAATAATCCGACCGGAGGAATCCTGAAGAAAGCTGATTTGAAACTAATTTATGATCTCGCAGAAGATCATGATTTTGTTGTGTTCTCTGATGAGATTTATGAGAGTCTTGTTTATGATGGGTTCAAACAGAATTCGATGCTTGAAATTGACAAAGAGATGGAAAGAACCCTTGTGATTAATGGGCTATCTAAATCTCATGCAATGACTGGCTGGCGACTGGGATATGCTATTGGGAACGAAGAAACAATAGACAATATGGCTCGCATACAACAGAATACAACCTCATGTGCTGCGTCATTTACTCAATATGCTGGAGCAGAAGCTCTTACTGGTGACCAAAACGACCTTGAATTGATGGTATGGGAGTATCAGAAGAGACGTGATTTGATCACCGGCCTCTTCAATGATATCGAAGGAATTGATTGTTTGAATCCTCAGGGTGCATTCTATGTATTCCCGAACTTTACGGAATATGGACTTAGTAGTGAAACACTTGCTGAGTTATTCCTCAAGAAGGTAGGTATTTGTGCCTCTCCTGGTAGAGTATTTGGGAAAAAGTACGATGGTTTTCTTAGATTCTCTTATGCTACACCTCTTGAAGATATTAAAGAAGGGATAGCCAAGCTTGCTGAGTTCCTTCCTTCTATCAAATAATTAAACTACGTTCAGATGCCGGTGCATGGTGAATCTATTGAACCTAACAGGTCACAACAAAGAAGAAACAAAATTGCCACGATTTGAGTGCACTAAGTGCGGTGCATGCTGTCGGGATGAATTTCTTATTGTTACGGTCACTGGTAGCGACATCGTTAGGATTACTGCTGTTTTGGGATTGAGCCCAAATGAAATGCTCAAAGCTCTTGATTTCTATGTGGTGTCTGATGGTGAATCAATACCTGTAGGTCTTGAAAGATTCCCTTCAGTCGCAACAGAAGGTGGGCTTTCCTTCATATCTCTAAAAAAGATGGAAAATAGTGAATGTGTCTTCTTGAAGGATCATCTTTGCATGATTCATCCTGTACGTCCTGTAGTATGTCGTTCTTTCCCCTTCGTTTTCGATGAGTCTGATGGACAAAGAACTTGGGGTCTAAGTGCAAAGAATGAAATATGTCCTGGTCTGACAACAGGGCCTCAGGTTTCAGAGATTGAGATTGCTGAGCTTGCAGACTCGATTCTACCTGAAATTCAGATATACCGCGAGTTTGCCAAAGAATGGAATGATAATCAAATCTCTCCTACTGCACTTAATCTTCTGAAAACGATTATTTCAGACACTAGATTTTATAGCTAGATTATGAAGGAGAATGGGCACCGATTTCGCTGAGTACTTTAACGAGATTGCTGAATTTGTACTCGGTTTCTTTTCGTTTTTCTGAATGTTTTCGAAAAGAATCTTGGAGCTCTTTGTTCATTGCCTTTCTCTCAAGAAGATCGTGCGTTTTCTCTCGAATCAAATCACTGAGCACTATTACCTTCTCTGACACACCTATCATAAACCGTAGAGTTTCCAGTGGGTCTGACTCCTCCTTATTCTCATCAAGAGATAGTACTTGAAATAAGAAAACGACCTCAAGTCTGTGCAAGGCTCTATAGTGGTCCACAAGTTCTGTTAGTATCTTATCACCATTCTTCTCTTTAAGCTTCATAGTTAGTGATGCCCACTGTGACCGTGTTTGGTTAAGTTTCTGAATATAGAGTTGTACATGCTGCTCATAATTCTCATCTGAAAAACTATTTTCTGAATATCCGCTTAATTCAGCTGCCATTCTAGTTGAGATATCCTTTACATATGATGCAACTATTTCCACTCTTTCTGAATCTGTGAGAAAACCTTCAGAAGCTTCACCTAGAGTTCTCAAGTACTTGTACAAACAATCTGAACAGATTACGCCGTCTCTGTTCTTTTCTGTAGTTGTAACAAATTGGAGTGCACTGTCAATCTCACTGACCTTAACATCCTTCTTGTTTATGTTAATTCTCTTTCCTTGACTGACGCAATAGCAGTAGCCACCCTCTCTATCCAGATAGGTCAGTAGATAACACATACTTTCCTTATCGCTCTTATACTCAGCTAAATCATCAGTACAACTGATTTGTTCAAAGAATGAAGGATCCACAGAAATTGCATTGATAGGAAAGACGTCATCATTGTTTAAACAGACTTTCTCATTTCCAAACTGTCTATAACAAGGACATCCTTTCACCAGGCGTGTATTGGACTGACTATCTAAAATAGATGGATTTAGTTTCAGTCCTGAGGCTTCATGCCCTATGGTTCAACACGCTCCTAGATTGAGGTCTCTAGCAATCGTCACTCTTGATATCTGCTATTAGGAATAGATATCAAGCTTTCTTAGATGAATGCGCAGTCTGCGACATGCGCGCATCTATGAACCGGCACAAAGCAATCTCTTTTCAATTAATCTTGCATGTTGAATTGATCTGAAACCTTTGCAATGAATTGTATTTACTAACCCCAAAGTTCTCTCTTCAATAAGTCTCGGATTGCAATTCTGATTGCTTCTGACCTGTTTGGATAGAGGTTATTTTCAACCAGACGTTCAAGACCTTCGACGTATTGCTCAGGGATGTGTAAAGTTACTAGCTTCATATTGTGTAATCTCCTGATATGGTTCTCCGTAATACATCAATATGTTTGTGAGTAATACTGACTCGGTAGTTAAAGTCGGAAGTGTTGATTCTTAGCTAATGAAGAATAAGCCGTCAGGATAGAAGTTATATTCAATAAAATTTGTTTCCCGATTTGTGGCCCTCTCTAGGTCGTGGATAACATGAACAGGCAAGCAAGCATCGACGTACTATTCAATCCTCGTTCAATCGCAGTGATTGGAGCATCGAATACCCGCGGAAAACTTGGTAACGATGTCATGCGTAACCTGATTGACAGCGGCTTTGAAGGTCGTATTTATCCAGTTAATCCCAAAGCTGGAGAGATTCTTGGACAAAAGGTCTTTCGATCAGTGACAGATATTCCACGTGATGTGGATGTTGCTGTGATCGTGATTCCTGCAAGATTTGTTTTGAAGACAGTCGAGGAGTGCGGTGAAAAGGGTGTAAAAGCACTCGTTATCATCACTGCCGGTTTCAAGGAAAGTGGACATGAAGGACAAGAAGCTGAAAAGAAGCTTGTTGAACTTGCTGAAAAATATGAGATGATCATTCAAGGTCCTAACTGTCTTGGCATAATCAATACATCTGCTCCCTACAATGCATCGTTCTCTGCTGGAACACCAGTGATTGGAACAATAGCTTTTGCGTCTCAATCAGGGGCACTAATGACTGGGATTCTTGATTGGAGTTTAATGGAGAAGATTGGCTTTTCCAAATTTGTAAGTCTTGGCAACAAGGCTCATCTTGATGAAGCAGATTTCATAGAAGCTTTTGGAAGAGACCCTGATACATCATTCATTTTACTATACATTGAATCGGTGATTGATGGCCACAAATTTATGGAAGCTTGTAAGAAGGTCATTCCACACAAACCGATCTTTATTGTCAAGTCTGGAGTAAGTGTTGCTGGTGCGAGAGCCGCATCATCACACACTGGCTCTCTTGCTGGAAGCGACACAGCATATGAAACTGCGTTCAAACAGAGTGGAGTCCGAAGAGCTCATAATATGGCTTCTCTGTTCGATGTAGCATCCCTCATTGATGATATGCAGCTTCCATCAGGCAATCGAGTTGCAATCATTACTAATGCTGGTGGTCCTGGTATTATGACAACTGATGCATGTGAAGCTGGTGGCTTGGAGCTGGCGCAATTCACATCTCAGACAGGCGATTATCTGAAAGCGAATTTACCTCCTGCAGCATCGGTAGCAAATCCTATTGATGCTCTTGGAACTGCACAACCAGATGATTATGAACTCTGTATTGAAGCATCACTAAAAGATGAAAACGTTGATGCAGTATTGGTTCTTCTTACACCACAAGCAATGACTAAGACAACGGAATCTGCGAAGGTAATAGTTGATGTTCATAAGAACTATCCGGACAAACCCCTACTTGCAGTATTTATGGGTGGAAATTCAATGGTATACCCAAGGATAGTGTTAACGACAGGCGGCATTCCTGTCTTCGACTTTCCAGAACGTGCAGTCCATGCTCTCAGTGAGTTATACAAGTACACTGTCAGTAGAGACCGCCTCAAGGATGAGGAAATTCCTAAGTTCAAAGCAGACATGAAAAAAGTTGAGAAGATTTTTGCTGATGTGCGTAGGGATGATCGCAGAGTTCTACTTGGAAGCGAAGCTCATGAAATTGCAGAAGCTTATGATATTCCTGTAGCCCGAATTCGTCTTGCTACAAATTCTGAAGAAGCAAAATCCCTTTCAGATGAACTTGGGTATCCTATTGTTCTCAAAATTGCGAGCCCTGATATTATCCATAAGAGCGACATTGGTGGAATCATGATTGGGCTCAAAACCCCCGAAGAAGTGGAAACAGGATTCAATCAGATTATTGATAGTGCTAAGAAGCACATGCCGGACGCAAAAGTCTATGGTGTAGATGTACAAGAGATGGCCGAGAAAGGAAAGGAATTGATTATCGGCTGTTCCAGAGACGTTCAATTTGGTCCTTTGATAATGTTCGGAACTGGCGGGATATTTGTAAACTATCTCAAAGATATATCATTCAGACTAGCACCTATGACCAGAACTGATGCATCTGAATTAATTATGGAAACCAAGATGGGAACCCTCCTCAGTGGGGTACGTGGAGAAGCGCCTAGCGATATTGCAGCAATTGAAGATACTATACTTAAGATAAGCCAACTAGTTACAGACTTTGAAGAAATTGTTGAACTTGATATCAACCCAGCTTTTGCCTATGAGAGTGGTAAAGGAGTGTCAGCGGTGGATGTCAAAATCACAATTGGTTGAAGCTAGTGGAATCTTATCTACACTGTAATGGAATGGGAAAGGGAGCAACGTTGCTCCCAATATAGAACTAATGAACACACAAAGCCGGGAGAAGGTATGTGTGTTCAAGATTATTGACTTCATGTTCTCCATATTTTAGCTTGTATAGTTAGGCCAATACTAGGTCAATATTCAGGATGTTTTCTGCACAATATACAGATAGCATAGTGGTATTATTTTGCTCAAGTTATAAAAATCAACCAAAGGGCTGGTTATAGGTAATACATTTATGCAGGGATTCATTATTCGCGATTACATTAATAATAATTAGAGGTGAACAAATGGCTTCAGATACTGAAAAGTCGGATGCCGCCGGTGAATCTCAAGATACCGTCACGACTGGTAAGGAATTACAGTCAATGCGATGGATTCGTGAGCGACGCTCCATTAGAGAGTTCACAGGTGAGAAAATTCCCGACGAACATATTGAGATGATACTCGAAGCTGCACGACATGCTCCCAGTCCTGAGAACATGTTGATGATGCGCTTTGTAGTGATTCGTGATGACCAGGACATGAAAGTGTTCCTGGCGGACATAGCACAAGAAATGGCACAAACCGCTTTTGGTGGAGCTCCTTTTGAGCTCACAAGTGGTCGGAACTGGTTTATTGCTGATCCCTATAGGGCAGCAGTATATGCTAGGCTTAGGGATGGGGAACTATTCCGTTATCCGGAAAAGAGTGATGCTGTGATTATCGTTTGCGCAAGCGAGTCATGGCATGATGCAGGTTACTTGTATGACAACCAATTATTCGGTTCTGTAGTTGCAGGAATGGCAATCCAGAATATGTGGTTGGCTGCTACTGAACTCGGGTATGGTTGCGGATACGAGGCACTTGTCACCTCAGATCCTAGACATAGGCAGTTGGTTAGTGACAAGCTTGGAATTCCCCCAATCTGGACTCCGCTCACTGCTTTTTGCATTGGACAGCGCGTTTCTCCAAGAGCTCTAGGTCCTAGCAGAGCACCACTTGAAGGGCTCATGTACGAGGAACGATGGGGTAAACCATTCAAACGTATGGCATTCAAGGAGGACAAATAGAATGGATGTCGATTTTAAAGGTGATACCTTAGATAATATGAAGAAACTTGCTGAAGAGGCTGGATTGACCCCCGAAGGTCTAATTGAAGTCGTCATGCAGCAATTTGTTGATAACAAAGGATCAAGGGTTTATACTGGACGATGGTCCGGTGGTAAGGAAACCAAAGACGGAGTAAAAGGATTCCGTTATGTTCCCCAATGGCCATTCAGACCTGGCTTCAAAGAAGCTCAAGGTGAAGAGGTCAAGAAATGGCGTTCTGGTGAAAAGAAATACCGTCCACATCCCACTGGTGAATGGCCCTTCTATCCTCGACTGAAAGAGGGTGACATCGAACACGAGTATTGGAGCTCGAAGAAGATGTACCATCAGTCATTTATCAATGACAGAAAGGGTCGCATTGTAACCCTAATGGATGGGGATAAGTACGATGCATTCCTTGATACGGTGAAGAGCCGAAAAGGGAACTTTTGGACTACTGCTATCGAAGCAGCCGTAATCGAAGCGATTGATGATTGGATGGCAAAGGAGGAATAAAAATGTCGCAACTACAACAATTCTTTGAGTTCTTGATGAGTAAGGTCAAGGAGAAAGAAGATCTTCAGGAAAATGTCAAAAAATGGGTTGGCCCCTATGATGGTAAAATCCTTCAGGTCATTACTCCTGACCACGGTGCTCAGTACATTGTCGTCTACAAGAAAGCCCCTTGGATGGCGCTTTTTGATGGTGTGTATCCAAGCCCTGATGTTACTTACAAGGCTAACTCCGAAACACTCCTTGGTATCTTCACTGGTGAAGTGAAATTCAAAGACACCATGAAAAGTGGAGCTCTTGAGGTCATCGGCAACGCTCACGAAAGCGATCCTCTTGCAAATCTGATACTGGTTGCAATGATGGGTGCTATCTAGGAGGTTCCATCCGTGGAAATCAACAAGATAGCTGTGGTCGGCGCAGGTCTCATGGGCTCAGGGATTGTATATATCTCTGCATGGAATGGTTACGAAGTTCATATGCTGGATATCAACCAGGCTGCTGTTGAAGCAGGAATGGAGCGCATCAGAAGTGATGTGATGACTGGTATCAACAAGAACAAAATATCTATGTCAGATGCAGAAGCACTCATTGGTCGAATCACCTTTGGTACCGATATTGCTGAGGGTGTGAAAGATGTTGACCTTGTCATAGAAGCAATCTTTGAGAACATGGATGTCAAGAAAGAGGTCTTTGCTAAGGCTGATGCTGCTGCTCCAGAGCACTGCATACTAGCTACCAATACTTCCTCACTAAGTATTGATGAGCTGGCAAGTGCAACCAAACGTCCCGATCGATTCATTGGGATGCACTACTTTTCTCCAGTGGCAGCAATGAAGCTCCTCGAACTTGTCATCGGTGAGAAGACAAGCCCAGAAACGATAGCAGTCGCTGTCAAAGTTGGTGAGAAGCAAGGAAAAACAACTGTTCAAGCAAAGAACAGCCCAGGCTTTATCGTCAACAGAATCCTGATGCCGGTTCTTAGAGAAGGTATTGTTCTCTATGAACAAGGTGTCGCAACAAAGGTAGAAATTGATACCGCGATGACTATTCATGGTGGGATGCCTGCAGGACCATTCGCACTTGGCGACTTCGTTGGTCTTGACATTGCGTACAATGCAATGAGCACTCTTTATCGAGAATTAGGCGATTGCTTCAAACCGCCTGAAACTCTCAAGAATCTCGTGGAATCAGGTGCTATCGGAACCAAGGCAAAGAAAGGATTCTATGATTACTCTGGCGCTGGAGACGAACCTGAACCAGCAAAAGGAGTTGATATGGAATGGCTATCCGTAAGGATTGGAATTATGGCAATACGAGAAGCTATGATTCTAGTTGATACAGATATTGCCTCTAAGGAAGACATTGACCCTGCAATGGTTCTGGGTGCTAGTTTTCCGAAAGGTCCCTTTGCAATGGCTGACGATATCGGAATGGACAAGGTTCGCGAAGAGCTAGCCAAGCTCAACAAAGAACTTGGAGATTGCTATAGCGTTCCAAAGATGCTACAATAGAACAAGCTTTGGCGGCTATAGGCCGCCATGCCCTTCTTTTTTTTCAATTTGTAACTAATATGCAGAGTCATAGCCTTTAAGAGGAACCAAGGTTTGACGAACCCTAGATATAACATAAGGTGTATACTATGGGCGAATACGCAACAATGCTTTATGAGAAAAAGGGAACTTTTCTCACACCCGTTAAGAATATTGCAGTAATTAAATTCAACAGACCCGATGCGTTGAACGCAATCAATGACCAATTTCTAAAAGATCTTGATGCTGCACTTGATGAGGCTGAGAATGACCCAGAAATTCGATCTGTGATACTTGGCACTGCTCATCCAAAGGTTTACTGTACAGGAGCAGATCTGAAGATGGCTCAAAGCTTTCTTGGAGATATAGGACCAGTTGCTGGCTTGATTAAGGAGGGCCAGATGGTCATCGATAAGATTGCTAAAATGACCAAGCCTGTGATTGCAGCTATTCACGGATTGTGTCTTGGTGGCGGCACAGAAATCGCACTAGCTTGTGACATTCGAATTTGCGACGAAGATAGCAAGATAGGTACTCCCGAAGTAGCTCTAGGGCTAATACCTGCTTGGGGTGGATGTGTGCGCATTGCTAGGATTGTTGGTCTAGGCAAGGCACTTGAACTCGTTCTCACAGGAGCTCAGCTAACTGCAAAGGAATCCTTGGAATATGGGCTTGTAAGCAAGGTCACCAGTCCTGATGACCTAGAGAGTGAAGCAATCAAGTATGCAATGAAGTTTGGTCAGAATGCACCGGTTGCTCTCAAGCTTGCCAAACAAGCAACTCACATGGCCTTCGAGGCAAACTACGAGGAAAACCTTGCGTTTCAGGTTGACGCAGCTGTGGAATGTTTCAAGACTGCAGACCTTGGTGAAGGGATTACTGCAATTTTTGAGAAACGTCAAGCCAAATTCAAGGGCGAATAGAATCAAGATATTACCTGATCCGCAGTCTTTTTGATTGCGGGTCTGACCTCTTTTTTTCCCATTATCTTTCTTTGTGTTAACTTAACACGCTTAATTTGTTTTCAATCCCAAAAATAATAGAAGAATAAACCTTAAGACCCCGTGTTGAAAGAATGGCTGACTTGATATAGAATATGTAGAGTGCTGTGTTTTGTACAACACAGGCTCAAACTTCGGAGGATATGAAATGGCAAGAAAAGTTGCTGTTGTCGCTGGTGGCCACAGCAAATTCGGTAAACGATATGACGCAACCATGCGAGAACTCTGTGCTGAAGCTTACAAACCAATTTATGATGAAGGAATCACACAGGACAAGATCGATGCTACAGTCCTCTCGTATGCTGCTTCGCAATTCACAGGTCAAGGTGCTGGTTCAGCTCTCATGGCTGACTACATTGGCCTACAAAATGTACCTCATCTGCGAGTTGAATCTGCATGTACCACTGGTACAGCAAGTCTTAGAGCAGCTTGGGGAATGGTCGCTGCAGGTCTGTACGATGTCATGCTTGTAATGGGCGTAGAACAGATGAATCGTGTATCATCAGCTACAGCAACTGAATATATGTCAAGAGCTGGCGATATGCGTTGGGAATATCCCTATGGCATCAGCTTCCCTGCGTTCTATGCACTGATGGCTTCTCGGTATATGAGTGAATACAACATGCCACATGATGTACTTGCTAAGATTGCGGTGAAAAGCCATCACTATGGAGCTCAAAATCCAAAAGCACACCTTCCAAGAGAAGTGTCTTTTGAAGAAGCTAACAATGCAATTCCAATTTGCAGACCTTTGAATCTCTATGATTGTAGTCTCATCACAGATGGTGGTGCGGCTGTAGTGATTGCAGCTGAAGAACGTGTGAAGGAATTCACCGACAGACCCATGTGGATCAAGGGAATTGGTGCTGGCGCTTCTGATATGATGATTCAGGACCGACCCAGTCTGACATCCATTCCTGGTGCAAAGCGTGCTGCGAAAGCTGCTTACAAGATGGCTGGTCTTGAACCAAAGGACATGGATATGGCTGAGGTTCATGACTGCTTCACAATTGCCGAATTGATTGCATATGAGGACTGTGGCTTTGCAGAACCTGGTAAGGGTCGAGAGATGGTAGAGAATAAGGAAATCTATCATGATGGTCGAATCCCCATCAACTGTGATGGTGGTCTAAAGAGTAAGGGTCATCCGTTGGGTGCAACTGGACTCTCAATGACCTATGAAATCATGAAACAGATGAGAGGTGAGTCTGAGAACTCCTCACGTCAGATTGATGATGTGAAATACGGACTTGCGCACAACGTTGGGCAATCTGGACAGTTTGTCAATGTCTTCATCTATGAGAGGGGCTGGTAAGAAATGACAGAAGAGAAGAAAGAACTCTATCTTGGTTATACAACCGATAAGGCAGTAACTCCCTTCTTCCAGGAGTTCCTCGAACATCTTGATGAAGAGCGATTAATGAAGAGCACTTGCAGTACTTGTGGGGTTGATTACTTACCACCTCGTGAGCATTGTCAGAAGTGTATGAGTAAAACAAAAATGGTTGAAATGACTGAGCGTGAAGCTACGTGTTATTCCTATGTCATTGTGGACTTTGCTCCTGAAACCTTATCATCAAAGCAGCCATATGTTGTTGCAATTGGTGAATTTCCATCGGGACTAAAACTCACTGCTCATATTACCAATCTAACAGATATGCCTAAAGTTGGTATGCCTATGAAACTTGGGTTTGCCAAAGAAAGCGAAGGCAAGATGATCACTTACCGTTGGTTGGTGTAAAATACAATTGGGGGTTTCTACCCCCATCTACTTCTTTTTCTTAGATGTATTCGCATACATTTCAAGGACCTGTACCCATCGTGTATGAAGCAGAACTCCTTTCAATGTGTCCAGATAAATTGATGAAGCTTTCTTCGAATCACAAGACTCTATATCGTTAAGGGCACGTTTGATAAGATCCGAAACCTCATTGAATCTCCGTTTCCCTTCATTTCGTCTATAGCCCGAGAATACGAGATACTCTCTATTTTCCGCTCCAAGTCCCTCTATAAAAAGCGCCTCTTCCTCTACTCGAGTTCTGAATTCATAAGCACTCTCTAGGGATTCCTTCATTGCACTGAGGCTTTCTATTAGCACATGCTTATTTTGGGGTGCAACCACGCGTCCAAACTCCAAGTGTGTTAGTTGTGTTTTCGGATTAAACGGGTAAATAAGGATTCAGTTTTTACTTTTTGACTCTGATTTTATAGACGGGCACCACAGTTTTGGCATTGAGTGGTTCCAGGTCTATTCACTGCACCACATCCAGAGCACATTCTGGATTCGATCATCTGCAAAGTTTTGGTGGCTGTTGTTTTGACCTTGCGAATATCCGAGTCTGAAAGAGCCATTTTCTTCTGTGTCTTTGAGTCGACCCTATCACAAAAGGTTACTATGGATTTCAGTTTTGGTCTAATCTTTTCCTCTTTCTGTGAGAGTCTTTCCCTACTACTACCAAGGTATGCTTCATGAGAAACATTACTTTGGTAAAATGACAACAAGTCACCAATCGCGGACATTGATTCTATTAGTGTGATTCCTTTATCCTTTGAACCGTCCTGTTCCGATAAGTCTGGAACTCTCTCAATTTGTCGATTAACATAATCCAATTTTTCTTCTAGATGTTTAGAATGGACACTGCCCTGAGATCCAGCTCCACGTCGGTACTGACTAGTTACATGATCTCCAGAAGAAGAAGAAGGTCGACGTCCAGTTTGACCATCTCCGAAATGAATGTGGGTATTTCCATCTTCATCCCTAGTAGTTCCATAGATTCTTCCTTGATTTTCTAGAGTGCTCGTTTGAGCTTCTGTACGCTGAATAACAGAATGACCACAATATGGACACTCTTTGTCATTTGCATCAATGTTTGCGCCGCAACCTTCACAGTTTGTCATACTGAAAACCTCATCCTTCTATAACTTACCACGTTCAAAGCAGGATTTAGAGCTTCCGCGAAACGATTCAAGCTTATTGTTTAGACTTCCAAATCAATATTGCAATTACTAATATGACTCCTATAGAACCGACAGATATCATTATGGTGAGAGAATCCAGTTCTAACGGTCCTACCGTCGATGTGGTTGTTGTAGTGGTAGTTGTAGTAGTAGTAGTGGTTGTGGTAGTGGTAGTTGTGGTAGTGGTAGTGGTAGTTGTGGTAGTAATAGGTGCACTTTCTACAGTAACAACTACAGTATCCATCACAAGATTACCTGAGTAGTCCATAAGCCCCAGAGTATAGTTGTACGAACCCACTGACAGTCCATCAATATTGACAGTAATATCGGAACCATCCCAGATGCCTGACGCTATAGGTGTCGTTTCTAGATTTCTTATTACAACGTATGTCAATGGGTCATCGTCTGAAGCTTCCCACACTATCTCATTTCCTGTTGTTCCTTCTATGTAGCTGAAATCATCTAGCGTTGATATAACAGGAGCTGGATTTGATGAAGATGATGGGAAATAGTAGAACATGGGATTCTTTGTTATCTCATACCAATCACCTGTATAATAGTCTGTAAATATAAATGGTCCAGAAGTCACATGAGGGTCTGATGAAAAGACAGGGTTCCATGAACTCCATCCAGCATAACCAATTCCAGTATCATCATTGAAGATATGTTCTGGAATAATGGAGTCATACGCAAAGTTGGAGAATAGCCAGTATGATTCAGTGCTGAACTCGATTACTGCTGTGTATGGTGTTGGTGCAAACGCTGCGACTAAGTCACCAAGATCAGTACCAGCTGGATTTCCATATGCAGCACTCTCATACGCATAGGTAAACGTGAACGCTACATCATCTGCAGTGAGAGGCATTCCATCACTCCATGTTGCATTCTGGACAATATCGACAGTGAATCGCATGTGACCATCTGGAACTGATGGATTAATTGCATGAGTTTCAGTTAATAATCCCTCAGCAAGATTTGGCCAAGGATTAAGGTCCGGTCCTAAATCAAAGAGTGATGAGTAAAGATTATCAAAAATTTGCTTACTGTATGCTGAGATATTTTTAACCGTTTTGACAATTGTGCCATACCAATACCAAGTTCCCTTGATACTCGGAAACACAGATGTTAAAACCTTATAAGAAAGGATCCAAGGGAAGCAGCCATTCGTATTGCAGATGAAATCGAGACGTAGTTCACCGTTTATGATTATATTTCTTTCCTCACGCCCTTTCCGTCAACTGATCTTGAGGAAAACCTCATTAAATTAAATTTCTTTTGATCCCTTTACTTAAAGCATTAATTCAGGTATGACCCTGTACGCTACGGCTGGGCGATCCGGCAAGCCATGTTATCAATGACTACATGTCGATTTTAAAACCACGGTGAACAGTTCTGAATTATCTTTTTATAGAAACATACTGTATAGGTTCGCATTCACTTTTTGTGAACGGACTGTCTGCACATTCCTCGCATAATGTTGATATTATAACCATGCCTGGCGAAAACTGGCGCTGGCGTATGCTTGGCGCGGCGCTTCATCTTGCAGATAATATTCCCCGGCTTGAAAAATATGATGGTATTATTGTGACCGATCTTTTCAACCTGGCTGATTTTAAGGCGCTTGTTGGTTCACAGTGTCCGCCTGTTCTGGCATATTTTCATGAAAACCAGATGACTTATCCGCAGCCACCTGGAGACAAAGGAGCGTTTCAGTTGGGGATAATAAACATTACTACCGCGCTTGTGGCTGACATGGTTGTGTTTAATTCAAAAATGCATAAGGATGCTTTTTTAAATGCCGTGCCGGAATTTCTAAAAAGGGGGAGTGACTATAAGCCAAAAGGAATTACAAATAAAATACGTGAAAAAACAGAGGTGCTTTATCCGGGCATAGCAGCGCCGTTTGACAGGGATATTGATGTTGAAAAACAGACAGATCCTCCTCTTATTATCTGGAACCACAGATGGGGCTTTGATAAGAACTGTGAAATGTTTTTCAGTAGTCTTGAAGAGATAGACAACACGGGGCTTGATTTTAATTTGGCGCTTATGGGAGAAAATTTCGGCAAGATTCCTGAAGAGTTTAAAACAGCGAAAAAAAAGTTTAAAGACAGAATACTTCAGTTCGGATATGTGCCTTTACGGGAGGAGTATGAAAAATGGCTTAAACGAGGCGCAATTGTTATAAGCACTGCAATACAGGAGAATTTCGGCATTTCCGTGATAGAAGCAATGCTGATGGGATGTGTGCCACTTTTGCCTGACAGGCTTTCATATCCGGAAGTACTTCCCGAAGAGTTTCATGAGCACTTTCTGTATAAAAACAGACAGGATCTTATTGAAAAACTTTTTCTGATAATTTCAGATTATAAGCAATATGAAGAAATTCAAAGCAGGCTGGCAAAGAAAATGAGGTTTTTTTTATGGGAAAATGTTATCAGCGGGTATGATAGGGCGCTTGAACGGCTATCGAAATTTTAAAATTGATGGCATCGTAAAAAAGTCCAAAAATTGCTATTTGCGATAGGGGACGTTCGTTCCGAACGTGCCTAAAGTCTTTTCAGCCATAGCATCTATCTCAGATTGTTATCACCATGAAACACTTCCTGCAACACATCAGCGATTTGGTCCTAATCAGCAAGCCCTGCGCACACTCTGCACGCACGTCCCCCTTCTACTGCAGACTTAAATAAAAACTCGTATAAGATGGGGGCCGTTCCTGCTGATATGAAAGACA
>JABCTV010000046.1 GCA_018238205.1 Candidatus Thorarchaeota archaeon | reverse complement strand
TGCTTGGATTTAGCCTAGAGGAACTAAAAGATATTAGATATCACGATATCACGCCCTCCAAGTGGCATACCCTTGATAATGAAATCACGGAACAAACAAAGACTCGTGGATACTCGGATGAATTTGAAAAAGAATTCATCAGGAAAGATGGGACTGTATTCCCAGTTTCTATGCGGGTATGGAGGATTGATGATGAAACTGATGATTTGATAGGGTCATGGGTTATTGTAAGAGATATCTCAGAGAGAAAGAAAGTAGAGATGGACATTCAAGAGAGCGAGAAGAAGTTCAAAACATTGTTTAATGAAACACCAATAGGACTTCTGACTAGTGACATCCACGGGAATATCCTCAGTACTAACAAGGAGGTTCTTGAAATCCTTGGATCTCCTTCAGAGGAAGCAACTAAGGGGATTAATCTTCTAACATTCCATCTGTTGAAGGATATTGGTTATTCAGCCAACTTCAAAACTTGTATGGAGTCACGTGGCAATATCAGCGCGGAATGTTTGTACACATCAAAATGGGGGAAGGTTGCTTATATTCGATACAAATTGGTTCCCCTCATTGACGAGTCTGGTACTGTTACTGGGGTACTCAGTGGGTTTGAAGATATTTCAGAGCGGAAAAAAGCTGAGCTTTTGTTGCAAGATGAACGAGCACAACTCTTGTCTGTTTTTGATAGCATTGATGAAATAATCTATGTTATTGATATGGAAACTGATGAGATTCTATTTAGTAATAGATATCTTAGAGATTTCGTAGGAACGGACCCTAGTCATTCTAAATGTTATTCTGTTCTTCATGGATTCGATCGCATTTGTGATTTTTGTCCAAGGAGCCAAGTACTTGAACTGAAAGGTGAACCCTATCGTTGGGAATTCACTAGCCATTTTCTCAAGAGAGACTTCATAATTTTCATGCGCATAATCCGGTGGCCTGATGGTCGAGATGTATTATTCACTATGGCCTTAGATATCACTGAGCGTAGAAAGGCAGAGAAGAACATCCTGTCAGAAAGAAATAGAGCGATGTTATATCTTGATATTATGGGACATGATTTTTGTAACCATTTACAGGTAATATCTACAAGTGCCGCTCTTCTAGGTAAACAGATGAAAGAAACAACTCAACGTTACATCATCAATCAGATAGAGGACTCATGTCAGAAGTGTACAGAAATGATTCAGAAAATCCAGGTGACCGAACAACTCATGTCAGTTCCCATCGTTGAAACATTATTGGATGCGGAATTAGAGGCATGTATCAAATTAATTAGTAAGCTTCATGAGGATATTATTATTGAAACCTCGTTTGATGTTGACAATGTTATGATATCAGCTGATAAGTTCCTAGAACATCTCTTTTGCAATATAATGATGAACGCAGCTGACCATAATACAAGCGACAAACCCCATATCTGGGTTAATCTCTATGAACGAGATTCTGGGATTGTTGTTTCTATCGCAGATAATGGTCCCGGAATCCCTGATCAAACGAAAAAAATTCTGTTTGATATGTCTCGTAGGTACGGGGGTGTGGGACTACATCAATCACACCAGATTATCAATAAGTATGGTGGGCGAATTGAAGTCCATGACCGTATTCTTGGAGATTCCAGTCAAGGTGTAGAGTTTCGTTTATGGTTTCCCAGAGGAAGCCAAACTACTACCTGAGTGTCTTACAAAGGTCATTTTTCACCGATAACCTTAGAAATCTATGGATAAAAGGAACATGAGGTTAGCCAGTGGAGAGTCAAAAGAAATTCTATCTTCCAATTCTATTCTCAATAGTAGGAATTCTGAGTACATTCTATATTTCCAATCAGTTATCAGATGGTCTAGCTGTAGTTAGTCCAGGGTACGATTTTGTCACCCCTCTTGATGGCCCCCTCCAAGTGGATGTGAATTCACTCTTATTTCTGCTAATTCCAGCTTATTTCATTGGGTTCTTCACGCTAGCAATCCCCATAGCACTACTGATGATTCTATTCAATAAAATATCAAGGGCGTCAACGTACGAACTTGGAGTATTCACCACTGGTGAAGGATTTAGTGCTATGAAAATAATTCGAAGAGGGATTGTCCCTGCGTTATTTGCACTTTCAACTGGAGAGATTATTGTAAATCTTTTACCCAATAGGATATTCGGTACTCCAACTTTTGTGCCAGGAGATGCATCTGAATTCCTACGGCTTTTCAATCCGCTCCAGACACTGTTAGGAGCTCTTTTTGCTTTAATTCTGGGTCTTGTAATTTTCGCACCAACTTGGATTCTAAATGATTCAGGAATCGTTACTCAAGTAAAACCAAGTCTTATGAATGCAAGGAGGTGTCCGGACACTGAGGGAATCGGTAGATGGTTCTCAAATCTCATTGGTGGATTTGTGATATTAGCATATCCGATAACAATGGTCCATCGGTTCTTCTATATCCAGTATGTTATTCATGAGGTTCCTATTAATCTCTCAAATCTGATGAATAGCATCTTCTGGATTGTTGGTGTGCCATTTCTTGTGATGAGCTTTGTATTGCCGTTCATTATCCTGAATGAGCTCGGACTTAGTTGGGTCCGTCCAAAGATTCACAGCTTTGCTAGGAGACTGGGTGCAAAGGAGGCTCAACCTAAATCGCTCATGCTTGAGATGCTTGACGTTCAGGACAATATCAATGATCAAACCGATGATCATGGGGTTGATACTGATTCGTCAAGAATGAGACGGATATGAAGCAGAATTGAAGATATGCGTTTTGAGCAATTCCAAGTAACTACTGAAATGATTGTTTAGCTCATTGTGAGGTTTATATTCTTTCAGAAGTTATCATACATAGTCGTGAGAGGCAATATTGAGGGATTCTTCTCGAAATCCCAAAAGTGGAGCAATACAATTGAGGAAATCAATCATTATAATTGCAATCTTAATGGGATTGCTGATCATACCCCAAGTTCAAGCTCAAGATGAGCATCAACTAACATGGGGCGTAACATCTGATTTGAGGATTCGCTATTCAGTGACTGAAACAAGTCATTACACACCGAACGATGGTACACCACTTCTTCTACAGGAGTCGTATGAAGTAGTTGCTTCATTTTCATCATTTCCAGAAATACGTCATGATTTACTAGACTCACTCGGTCTACCTACAACTATAGGTCTACCTACATTTGTGAATGGTTCTGATGCCCCTGGGGCAATACTTGTTCTTCCTATTGGTAACTGGACACAGGTTCAAGACCTAGATAGTGTATCTTCTTTCCATACATATTATGGTGATGTACTGAGGAATGCTACATATTTTGAGGATGAATCAACTTGGGGTCGAAGGTATAACTATACAACATGGCGCTACTATGAATATGATGAACCGACTGTCATCCTTGATTGTAATATCACGGTGACCCAGATATTTAGCAAAACTGATGGAGCCATTGTTATACAACAAACCATAACGGATTTCTTTTCCGAACACTCGGATCATGATTTCGGAACCATCATCGAAACTGTTGCACGAATTGCTGAGGTTCCTACGGTGAGTGAGGAGATATTATCAATTCTTATTGTGGGTGTTGGATCAACTGTAGTAACAGCACTAATTGCCATATACTGGTTCCGGATTAAGAAAAAATGAAGTGGAGCGGGTCCACACATTTTCTCTTCATTTTGGATATATCAAATGGAGGAACGTAAGAACTTGAAGAACGATCTGTAGTTTCTTGGTCGTACTAGGAGTGCAGGAACCTTCTCTCTGTACTCTGCATAACCCTCACCGAATCTTTCGATTAATTCGCGTTCTTCCCTCCTGATTTGAACTTTGAAGATTAGATACACAATCACGAAGAATAGTATCGAATAGACTGAGAATCTGAAGATAAACGCTGCAGCTCCAAGGAGAACTCCTGCCAAATACACAGGATGCCGAACTACAGAATATATCTCGTGATCCTGTATCTCGGATTCTTCTGGGAAGTAGAGATATACTACTGTCATATAATCGAAACCAAATGTGAAAATCGAACTTCGCATTACGAGCAGTCCTAGTACCATTATAATTCCTGAAAGAACCAAGCGTATCCAGATATCGAGTTCAGGAGGCACACCCAAGGTGGGTAAGAGTGACCTTGAGAACTGTATTGTAAGGTCATTGACTGGTGGACCAGGTGGTAGTGAGCGAATCGATGTGAAAGCATGGAGTATTACTGGTAGGATAAGACAAATTCCAATCACACCTTTTTGTATCATCATCTGGTATGAGAGCTGACCGTATTGTGACTTCATGGAGTCGCGTCTACGCCAAAGGGTTCCAACCAACGATATTCCAAGAGCACCAATGAAGATGGTACCAAGTATAGGTAACAGTGGCTCAATTGTGACAAGTACGGGGATGTCTGAAAATAACCGTGGTATAATATCGAGGAAAATTAGGAAGATGTACGCAAGTATTGCTGCTACTGCACCCTTCAATGGAAGCAGGTAAATCTTCCTTCCCGGATATGCTGGAAGTTTCTCTCGAAGTTTGTCAATTCCCTTGAGTTTCATAATGAAATCTATTATCAGTCGCGACTAATCAGTATGTTTGTTGATAAAAAATAGAAAATAACATATCAGAGAGTTACCAATCTGGGGCTTGGAGTTCACCCTTGTACAAATTTGCTGACAAAAAGAATCGAGAAGATGTGATCGCTTTTAGATGGCCAAAGGCATGCTTGTCCTGTGGAGTTGATATGCCTATGAATACAGACCCACGTCACGCCATTGTGGGTCTATTTCACGTGGATAAGAAGACTAGTCGCGCTGATAAAAGACATACTCAAGTACTTGTCAAACTTCCAGGTTTCTTCTATATGTGTGAAGAATGCACTCTGGTGATTGATTCTGCAGTAGATACTCCTCCAAAGAATCTTGAGAAACTGGCTGAGACCCTTCAAGAGAGTCCATGGATGGAATTCATTGAGGTGGAGAAGTCAGGGCATGTCAAACTCCCAGATGGTCTATTCAAGGAGAAGTTACAGGATGCGAATCCTGATGCATGGTTCAAGGCGAAAGAAAATCCCATGACCATATTGAAACATGGAATACCAAAGGAGCAGGGAGGTTTGTAAATGGTTCACACTACTGAAGATCTTGGACCCTCTGGAGCTGAGAAATTCGAGATAGCCAAAAAGTATCTTCTACCCAATGAAGAAGTCCAACTTGTTTGTCAAACACAGAAGGGATTTCTTGTTCTAACAAATCGCCGTGTTATCCTCTTGAAAGAAGACAATCAGTCAGAATACCGTGTTGAGAAAGTAATCCCATATGACTGCATCTTGGGCTTTGAACCAAAGAAATCTGACAGATACGAGGTTTCTGGTATTGCACTAGATCGATATGGTAACCACACCAATGAAACTAAATCTATTGAAGTCAAGGCACCTCGAACAGAGGGTGGTGTGGAGAGCAAGGATGATGTCCGAAGTCACTTTCAATCTACGATGAGTCGGTGCATTGATGTTGTAGAAGAGATCAGAAATTCTGATACTTTTACGAGGGACCCATCACCTGTTCGTGATTATTCCTATTTAGAACAGATGCCAGAGAGTCTAACCCGAAATGCAATTCTTGACCTGAACACCATTCTGCGAGACCAACCAGTCCATGATGAGCTGGTACATGAAGCCTTGAAATTCCTCGGAACTAAACCGTTCCTTCTAGAGGAATCGCTTCGAGATGGGGCTGATAATGAAAATGGCGTTCTATTTGCAGCTGGGAAACAGGGCTATTATTGGATACAAGGGAAGAAGAATGGTCGGTTCATATCAAATGTTATCGTTGATACTGTTGAATGGAATCATATCCGTTGTTTCGTACATAGATGGCAGAATGAAGCAGCAAATATCGAAGCTACTTACTCACTAACTGAAGATGGTAGAGATTCAACAGTGCTGTATCAATGGGTCCCAGAAGTCAACGATGACACACACCAATTTCCCTGGTTACTGCAACAGCTGAATGGTCCCTGGATTCTAGCAGATGTCATGTACAAATACTCTGGGAAACCACTGCCTGCTTCGTGGGTTACTAGGGTTCACCTAAATCAACCCACGCCACACAGGCAACGGTACTATCACTAGAACTACCGATAGACTCTCTGCACTATTTCCATTTTTTCTGATTACTATTTTTCGGCTGAAATTATCTTCTTTGTTGTTCCATAGGAAAAAGAACTGCTGCTTTGAGATTGTGCTCTCTAGATGTTGTGTATGTCAGTCCAGTGTAGACCAATTCTTCATATTCCCCTAGAACTAGCACTCGGAGAGGGTAGTGTCCCTCTTCCCTCACTGTTTGGAAGATTCTATCCAGCGCCATCTCAGTGTCCATTCGAAGTTGAGGTTCTGAGAGTGCATCGAGTACTCCTTGAGGAGCTTCTTCGTGAAATGTAGTGATTACAAACACAAGCAATGCACTAATGAGGATAATCAGCGCAATACCTACACCAATTACGATGTACTTGAAGACTTCCTCGCTGACTACTCCAATCACGTTCAAAACCCATGCGATGAGACAAATTGGGATTGCTGCAAGAGTTCCGAATATTGTAATTCTCATGAACCACTTCGTCTTGGATGAAACCTCTGGGTTCAGCTTCTCGCTGAGGGTTGAAGACCAAGTCTTAGCCATGTCTGGATCAATTCGCTTTAGAGCGTAGACTGCTGAACCAAAGCCAATAGTCATTGATGCTGCAAGTTCATCCGGTCGTGGGGGATTAGTGACACTACCAATATCTGCGTGACCTTGATGAACCATGTCAAGGAAATGAATCGCCTTCGACAATATTTTTCTGTTTACACCTCTAACCCCGTATCGACCTTCGTTCTCGATTACTGACCTACCAGCTACTATGGTGAGAATAGTCCCAATGAGTATCGGTAAAATCATGAATATGAATACAAACTCAATCATTAATGAATTGAAGTGGATTAGATGGATAACCTCAGATATAATGGCTATAGCACCTCCTATAACAATCGGCACGTAAATTCTGTGTGCATCATCTATCGACTTCTCTGGGTATACCCTCTGCTCACCGTTCTCTGCCAATGCCAGGAATTCTTCTTGTTTTGTCATCGAGTTTGGTATCCCGGGCTATATTCTCTCGAAACTTAATTAACCTAATCACAGAAAACCGATGGAAATCATGTTTCCATCTTACTCAACAAACTCGGCTTCTCCGCGAACCAATACTGGAACGTCGTTTGCATCTCTCGATTCAAAGTGCACAACATGGGTTCCATCATCTTTGATTCCTGCATCGTAAACCTCTGTCGTTAGTATCTGGTCCATGAGCAAAGGCTTTGAGAATCGAACCTCCATGCTTTTCAACCGACTTGGATCTCCATCTAGGAGTTCATCCACAAGCACTTGTGAGGCGAAAGCCATTGTACATAATCCTTGAAGGATAGCACTAGGAAGTCCTACACTTCTCGCAATCTCATCACTGATATGAATTGGATTATGGTCTCCAGACGCTTCAGCGTATCTTATGCCTTGGTCATCCGTGACTACTGTAGTTTTCTTCGCAAGCACTTTTCCTCTCTCAATAACCTGCGCGCTCCCCTTAGGCTTACCATCTTTTGTTACCTTCTTTCCTCTGACTAAAAATCGGAATTCCATCTCAACTACTGTGGTTTCTTCTCGTTTGCAATGAATCAGCATATCCAATATGTCGTTTACTCCACGTTGTTCCATGTTGATGATTTTTGTTGTAGTGTGTATTTGATCCCCTGGACGAATGGTCTCCCTCCATGACATCTTATGACCAGCATGAACAACCCTCAGGATGTTAAGGTCCATCTCTTCTGAATCCTCCACCAGCTGGTCAAGGATTGGTGGCAAGAAAACAACTGGATAGAGCGGAGACGGAACAAGTTCAGCATCGGACTCTGCGCTTAGATAGCGGGAATTCCTTTCGTTGGTCGCTAGAGCATATTGTCGAATACTCTCTGGTTCCACGATTTGCGGTTCAGTACTGTATTCTTTTCCAAGAAAATCTCGGTTCAGTTTCACAATCTCATCAGACAAGACAGCGCCTCCAAATTGGTAATGATGGTACCTCTGTAATTAGTCTCTAACCTAAATCTTACAATATAGGTGATTGAACCTCAACTATAAGATATTTCTATGTTCCGCCCTTCTCCTGCCAGTGTCACCACCTCTTCGTAATTCTAGTGAATTACAAAAATTAGCAAGAGCTTTGTCAACGTTCATCGGGATGGGATCCCTCCTGAAGACCTGGCTTCCTTCTCCTGTACTGATGTTGGTATATCACTTCCAACGACAGTGAGCGTTTCCACAGTTTTTACCACGGCAGGGCCATTATCACTCTCACAAGTCCCATCACTGAAACTGGCAAGATCCGATTGGACAAAGTGAACAGCCGCGGACTCCCCAGAACATGATGATGGTTCCTTTGTGGAGAGTAAGGACTTCCCTCTGGAAGAAGGTATCTTCTTCCGGGCTTTCAGTCGCGCACGTCGATTAGTTGTTCCTCGAACAACTGACCTAGTCCACATACCTAGTCCTTTCATAATATTCTATACTACTGCGAGTATATGAACACATACAATCTTCTTTTGCATGAACTTCTGACTTTGAAAAAGATTGGGAGAGAGAACCACCCAAATATGGAAATGTTCTATAGGATGAACATACCGTCTGATTGTTGAGTTCAACGATGAAGTGGTTTGAGGTAGATTTCAACGCGGATACAATCACAATTAGCAGAAGGAGATTTCTCTTACTAAAATCAGTTACAGAAATATCATGGTCCCGCATTATCCGTGTCTGCTTTCTAGCTGGAGATCACATCAAGTTCGATGATGTTTACATCTTCACAGATGAGCGCTCCGAGAGTTATGCTATCCCAATGGACTCACTTGGTGGGCTTCAGTTATGGGGGGAAATCATAGAGAGAGGCCTATTCGATGCAGAGCTCGCAGTCAAGGCTGCATCCGCTTCTAGTGGCGAACTACTTTGTTGGCCTCCAGAAAAAAAGTGAAAGAAGAGTTACCTATTATTGACGTTAGGTATCCTTGCATCTGTTGTTAAGTTAAGGCCAAGCTCTTTCAAAGTATTTTCACAACCCCGGTCTGTAAGATGAGTGCTATGCATTTCGCATCCTTTTAGTTCCGTCAAGACACCGATACATTTTGTAGCATTTGGATTGAAGACCGCGCTAACAGCAAGTGCATCAAGAACTTCCTTCACATTGAGACTTGTATCTACTAGACATAGCTTTACCTTGAGGTTCATTATGCTTTCAATGATGATAGGGGAAAGCACATCTATTTCATCAGGAATACCCGCCAAGTACTTGACCGCATTTAGGAGTGCTGCAGATTCGGAATTAAGAATTCTCGATCGTTTTCCTGTGACAATCAATAGGGTGTTATCTTCTGGCTGTATTTCTATGGCAGCTCCAGTATGCATTTCTCTTGGGATAGCGTGGGATATCTTCCAGCTTTCTTCTAAGGCTCTGTTAGCTCGAATTGCTACGACTCGATGTTCTGGTTTTGCATTCACAAGCTGCATAATTTTATCCATTCGCTCAAGAGTATCGTGAGTGACATTACCTTCAACAAAATCTCTCTTGTATTGATAGTACCTTCTGACAATCTCATCAATACTAGCTTGTTGCACTACGCTATCATCAATAATCCCCTCTTTAGCCATATTGACTCCCATATCCGTTGGGCTCTTGATGTCCGCTAAGGGATCTCCCGCGGGTGTAATCTTCTCGATGATTTTCTTGATTATCGCGAAGTTCTCGACGTCTCTATTGTAATTAGTTACATCAACACCATACACCTCTTTGTGGTGTGAATCAATACAATTGTAGTCTCCTAGGTCCGCTGTAGCTGCTTCATATGCTATGTTCACAGGATGATTCACAGGAAGGTTCCATATAGGGAAAGTTTCGAACTTCGCAAAATTGCTCGTTATACCCCTCTTTCTATCATGATATATCTGGCTCATAGCAAAGCTCATCTTTCCGCTACCAGGTCCTGGCGCAGTGACAATTATGATTTTCTTGCTAGTTTCCACATAATCGAACTTTCCAAATCCCTCATCACTAACTACTTTGTCTACATCCGTGAGGTAGTTAGGTATCTCATGAGTGGTGAAGACCCTGATTCCTCGATTCTCAAGACGTTGTTTGAATTTGTCAGAAGTATGTTCTCCATTATATCTACTGATAACAACTGCAGTTACATCTAGTCCAATTCGCTTTAGATCATTGATATCCTTGAGAATTTGCTCGTCATAAGTCAGACCAAAATCACGCCGAATCTTTCGCCCCTCGATTGCTTTCGCACTGATACAATGAATGATTTCAACATCGTCACCCAATTCCTTGAGCATCTGGATCTTAGTATCTAGAACAAAACCTGGAAGGACTCTTGCGGCATGATGGTCATATCGAAGTTTCCCTCCAAACTCAAGGTAAAGTTTATCGAACTTATTAACTCGTTTCATAATCTGTTTAATCTGGGCGGAGAGGTATCGTGTTGTATCAAATCCTATCTTTCTAATCATGTGAATCACATAGAAATCTGTTGTCAAGTAGTGGAAACCCACAACGATACTCCGGAGTGCACTCACTCCATCTTTTAAGTCTTCAATTAAAAAGAGAATATGTATTTAATCACCAGAAAAAGAATGAAGTGATTGATGAAAAAAAGAAGTACAGTAATGGATTCTTTCTCATGAACTTGACGTTTCTTACTCTTCGAGATTTAAGTTTCCGTCTGAAGGAATAAAAGCATTTTCAAACACATATTTGGACAGTATAGCCATGTTTGATGTATTACTGAATTTTGCTAGTTTTCATTAGTGTGTGTAATGCACGGGGGAGGGTGGAGTAGTCAATATTTCCTCTATTCCATATCCCCATCTTATGAGAATTCTACTGTATAATATCGCACCCTCCTCAATTGTCGGAGAGAAAACGCTGTTTCTATCATTGGTGAAATCAAGAACGATGCTCTCACCCGGACCAATTTGAGGCCATTCGGACCATTCTCCACCCAGAATCAAGTTGAGTGTGACCAACGGCATGCTATTGTTATGGAAATAAATGGTCGTTCTGACAGCATCGAAATTGCTCACTGTGGTGTTTCCAGTATTTGTCACGTTCACCCAGATTATTATGAAAAATGGAGGATCTTCACTTCCAACGATTGGCATGAAATCTTGCCAATAGAATGCTTCAGCCCATACTTCAAGATTGTGTGAAATGATGATATCTGGATTCTCCCCCGGTGGGAATGAAGGAGGCGGAACTTGAGGTATGCCAGAAAGTGATACATAGACACCCATTCCTAGAACAATAACAAGGATAATGCCCATAGCAATTATTCTTCTGTCTGACAACAGTATTCAAACTAATTATGATTCTATTAGATATAAAATCTCATGTTTCATCTCTCCACATGATTTCCAGTGCTGATTTGAGGTTGCTTGCACAATAAACTATTTGTCTGACATTGATTGACCAGAAAGATAGTTCTGTTTGAGCAGGTGGTTCTAAGGTGAGAAAAGGAAAAAAGAAGACTGGGAAAGAGCAGGTTGACACGTCTTATCAGCCCGGTAATATTGGTTCGATGGCTGGAACATTACCATCTGTGAAAAAGAAGAAGAAGGTACGGTAATACAGCTCCAACGAGTATATGCTTACAACATCGTTGAAGACCATTTGCAGACGTGAGCAGATATATAATCACAATGAAATCTGCTCGTATTGAAATGCGCGAAACACATACCAAACCCGGGACGAGCCGCAATAATATCCATCTAGGTGATACCGTCGATGTTGTCCAGAAACGGGATCAACGCACTGGAAAGCTCACCCGTGGAGTTGTGAAAGATATTCTCACAAACTCTCCCAGTCATCCACATGGCATTAAGGTGAGGTTGCAAACTGGTCAGGTGGGGCGTGTTCAGGCAATTATCAAAGTAACAGAGTGAGTGAAAAAGCCCCGCTCTCGGTTTGAAAATTGAAGATACATCTGTTTCTCTAAGGAAAATATTCTGGTTCGACAATCTCTCGAGCCAAGCCGATTAAGTTCTATTTTTTCCTATACTTTTCTTTACTTGTCTTGTAGGCTGTAATTACGATAATGTTTTCATCTCGTTCAACAAAGAATACTCTCAAAATCATACCATTCACATTATTCTGTACAATTGAGTGTCCTAAATCATCAGTAAGTTTTTCCTTTGATAGTGATAATACTTGAACGACTTCATCTCTTGTGATTGCACGCTGCTTCATCCTCTCTAGTGCGTGTTTGGTGAATATGATCACGCGGTAGCGACCTCTGCGACTAATTCTTCATCTCGAAGTTTTACCAATCGATTAAGGTCAAGGTTCCTCTTTGAAAATGCAAGCACCTCAATTCCGCAGATCCCTCCTTTGGAATCATAATCAATCATAACTCCCTTAGATATCTCAACACTCTCAGAAACGTCTTCTCCTTTAAACCTGAAATAAATCGCATCTGCAACTTGGTCATACTCTACTTGCATTGAAGGCCCTCCTTCTCACATCTTTCTAGCACCTAATCAATGATATCTTCGTTGATAAATGTGCTTTCCTATCGAGTTGGTGTCTAAGAGTAAGGGAGGTAATCCACTCCAATCTCTTCAGTGTAAAGATTATAAGTGACAGCTCAGAATGCAGGTTATTGCGAGGGAGAATCAATACTTTGTAGCACCGAGGGATCTTAATTGGTTCCATCTTGACTTACTTCAACAACCTTTTTCGCAGCCACAGGAGGAGTTGCACATGCATAGGAGGACATATTCCAGTTTGTTTCTGGTATCATTTTTGTTTCTAATACTTCTTTCATTCCAAGTACCCAGTATAGACATGAAAGGGGAACCCGATTCAGTTGCTACTGACAACTCAATACCTGAGATGGAGATTGAGCGAACTCACTATCTCTCACACGATCCGATATACATCGATGGAAACTCGCAGTTTACAGCTATGGCCGCTGCTAACGGCTGGCCCGGTTTAGGCTTAATATCCTCCCCCTACATTATCGACGGACTGGACATCGACCTTGGCGGCTCTTATGGGAGTTGTATCATCATTGTGGACACAGATGTTCACTTCAGAGTCAGCAACTGTAGACTTAGCGGTGCCACAGGCATTGATGATTTTGATATGGGATGCGGTATCCGTCTTGTGGAGGTTATGAACGGTCATCTTGTTAACAATATATGCAATGACAATAGGGTTGGTATTGCACTTGGTTCCACGTTTGAAGAGGTCGGGCTCACAACCTCAAGCGACAATCTGGTTGAGGGTAATAACTGCAGCAACTGTACCATTGGTATTAACCTCTACGGAGCCATATCGAACTCAATCATTGATAACGAGTGCGACAATTGTGACTATGGAATCAAAATTGTCGGTTCATCTGATAACACGGTAGATGGAAACAGCTGTGGAGAGTGTTACATAGGGATATCTCTCATATCTACCGAGAATCAAATTCATGATTATGTCGTGGCCTCTGTTAACAACCGCTTAGTATCTAACACAATACACGACGGAATATCTATCGGGATTAATGTACAATGGGCTAACCACACACTCATAGACCAGAACACCCTTACTGAGAATGATAATGGATTGGTGCTCTCAGTGGCTGTAGGAACAAACGTCACGAATAATATACTAATTCGCAACAACAATGGTCTCATGATGGGTGACACCGCACTCACAACCATCTCATCCAATATTTTCCTTCACAACCTAGCCGAAATCATAAACTCGCAGGGTGGTGATGTTGTCGATTACAATCTCTGGTCTGACTATTCAGGAGTCGATGCGGATTACAATGGCATCGGGGACACACCATATGTGGGTAGTGGCTTCCAAGATGTTCAACCCCGAATTTGGCTCAATGGGTATCACCTTCCACTCTCCATAGATGGTGATGCAGATTTAATTGCTAGAGCTGCTGGTGAGGGATGGTCTGATTATACCTTTGAGAACTATCACATCGATGCAGGTCCTGGAGAACATTGCATCAGTGTAAAACACTTGGAAACTGTCGAATTTAGAATTTCCAATTGCTATCTGGAGCAGGGCTTATCTGGTGTTCATATTGAAAATGTAGAACCATTAGTTGGGGTTTATTACAACACATTCTCCGATAACATACATGGCGTCGAGCTCGTACTAGATCCCTTTGATCTTGGATTCGTACCGCATAACTCCTTCATGAATGTCGTAGATAACAGCTTCACTGGAAACGATGTGGGCGTATACGTCTCGATGGCCGGTCTAGGTGGCTTTCCATTTGATACCGTCGGATGCAACGTAAATCTCAACTATATTACCGGTAGCGTGCAGACTGGCGTGTTTGTAGAGGAGGCAACGTACGTAGATGTTTCGGCCAATACCATGACACAGAATGAGGGTGATGCGATACACCTACGTAGTATAGACACCTTCCTTTTCAGCTGGAGCAACTGTTCTTCGAATGGTGGGGCTGGTCTGCGCCTTGAGGATTGTACAGGAGATTCCTTCAACTGGATAGAGGATAATATACTCTCTGACAATAGTTATGGTGTAAGTCTCGATGATGCGACCGAGTCCTGCTACTTCCGTAACAATCTGTTCAGAGGAAGGTCCGCTGATGTGGTGGATAACGGAACGGACAATGTCTTTGAACAGAATACATGGTGGAGTTATGACGGAGTAGACTTGGACCCCCTCGATGGTTTTGGCGACACTGCATACGTTTTCTCCAGTAATCTAGACCCCTCTCCGCGTATTGGCTTGTCTTGGACTCCCGTCCCATCAGATCAGATGGTAGAGGCTGGAGAAATTTTCCTCTATGATATGAATGTGGACTGCTACTGGTCCGACCTAGAATGGGCAGTCAATGACACTGCAACATTCATCATTAACAATCAGGGCGTTCTCACAAACAAAACTCCCTTGTCACTTCAAAGATACGGACTCAATGTGACTGTTAGGGGAAGTGGAACAATATTTGCAGTCTTCTCAATGACTGTGCAGGACACAACTCCACCCTCTTGGGATCCTCTACCAATCAACCTTGAACTAGAGTTTGGGAGTCCTGTTGTCTACGATTTGAATGCGACTGATCTATCAGGCATTGAAACTTGGTGGACTAACAGCACGACATATTTCACAGTGGATATCCAGGGTGTCTTCACAAACAAGACTCTACTTCCAGTCGGAATCTACCCTGTCGAAGTACGAGCGTTTGACCCCTACGGTAACAACTGCTCTGCTGTGTTTACGGTTTCTGTTGAGGACACGACAGATCCGTTGTGGGTTGTTCTCCCAGCAGACCAATTCATTGAGTACGGAGCCCCACTATCATATACACTGGAAGCTTCTGACCTCTCAGGCATCTCGACGTGGTGGCTGAACGATACTGGTTTTGCGGTTTCTCTTTCTGGTCTTGTGACGAATAACACGTTTCTGTCAGTGGGCGTCTACCATATTGGAGTGTGGTGTAACGACACACAGGGAAATATACTCTCAGGGAGTCTGATAGTTTATGTCCAAGACTCGACTGCGCCTGTCTGGACTGTCGAGCCTACAGGTCAGGAACTCGATTTGGGTGAACCGCTGCAGTACACACTATTGGCCTATGATCTTTCAGGAATTGACCGCTGGCATGTCAATGATACAGATCATTTTACCATCAGTAGTGGTGGCGTGCTAACAAACATCTCTACCCTTCTCTCTGGAGAATACCCTGTCTGCATCACTGCCTATGATTCGTTTGACAACTTTTGTACTGTTGACTTCGTAATTCTTGTCCATGAAGCTCTTGCGACATTTACCACAATTACAACCACAACCACTAACACAACTACTACCACAACTACGACTACAGGAACAGACAACACTATGTTGCTTGTTTCTGGAGGTATCGGTGTAGCTATAATTGTGATGATAATAGTTGTCGTGCGATTTAGAAAGAAGTAGACCAAGCAAAGAAAGAGTGATATAATTGAAATATAAAACCTGACAACTTACTTGGTGGAATGGACAATGAAAAAGGCTGCAATTGTCTATTGGACAAAAACTGGGAATACTAGGAAAGTCGCCGATGCAATCAAAGAAGGTCTCGAGGCTGTTGGCTTCGATGTATCCTATTTGAGAGTCGAAGAAGCTAAAGGTCTTGATTATTTTGATTATGATCTGGTATGCATAGGTTTTCCTTCCTACGAATGGAGTACTCCTAGACCCATGACCATTTTTTTGAGAACCAACTTAGCTAAGCAAAGAAAAGAGGGACTGGTCAAAGCTAGTGCTCCAAAGGTTCCGGGAAAGAATGCATTAATTTTCTGTACCTACTCGGGACCGCATACTGGAATCAACGAGGCTATTCCAGCAGGTCTGTACGCAGGTCAGTTCTTCGAGCATATTGGATTCACAGTTTTAGATGAATGGTATGTTCTAAGTGAATTCCATGGGCATGATAAAGCGAGTACAATAGGAAAAATGGGAGATATCAGAGGGAAACCAACTAAGGAGGATTTGATGAAGATTAAGGAGGACACACTCAACCTCGCAAAAAGTCTTTGATTTGAGGGGATTATTCTGAAAAAGTGATGAGAGAGGAAGACCCTCTCTCGATTTAATATTGAAACTATGACTGCTTCTCTTGGCGGTAAGATAAGAACTCATCCTGTCATTTCTGCCAGAGTATGGAAAATCTTTTGCTCTGTCCACACCATACAAGTATATACAGGATAACATGAACTCACATTGAGGAGGAGCTGAATTGAGAGAACGGAAATTGAAACATACAAGGACAACGGCTGCAACTATAGCCGTGCTAATCCTTCTCAGTATGATCTTCGTGATGACACCTATTCAGGTGGTAGTAGCCGCTGAAAGTGAAATAATAGTCGCTACAGGTAACATATCAGACTATATCTGGTCGTCAGACGGAACCCGGGTGGCATATGTAGTGCGCCCTGATGGGCAGTCATGGGGCGAGCTCTGGGTCGGTGACTGGAATGGGTATGAAGTGACGAATCTTCAGTTGCTCTATTCAGAGATCGAAGCGGGTGGTCTGGAAGATTGGCAAGGTGACTGGATACTTCTCAGAATACGGCATGAAAATGATGATCCAGAAGAATACTACGGTCGAGGAGAGCTCTGGAAAATAAGAGATAATGGGACTGAGCTCACTCAGATTACATTCACCTATACCAACGGGATAAAATCTACTGAAAATGGGTACTATTATTTCAGAGGTTCCGCTGGTTGGGGTAGGTTCATTCCAGGAACTGATCTTGTATACTTTTCTGCTCATGATGGCAACGGATGGTGGAAGGCATACACATGCAATGCCGATGGGTCTGATCAGTGGAAGCGGATTAGCGGGTCAACTTTTTCATTCACAATCGGTATGTCGCCAACCGGCAACAAGCTCGTATGGGGTACGAGCTCGTATTGGGATGAGCCCACAACGCTCTTGTCGAGCAACATCGACGGTACAGAAACGATAACAATGAAAGAGTTCTCATACAAGACAAGTCCCCTCGTGTTGGCAGATGGGGATACAGTCCTGTACAACAGCCCTGATGGTAATATCGGCGCAATCCAAATGGATGGGACTGATGACCAAATGGTAATTGACGACGAGTACTCCAATTACCTGGTTAGTTACAATCCTGTTGATGGGCAATCGTTTCTGATGAGAAGTACTCGTAGTTCGGATGGCAATAATCACATATTCAGTGTTGACGTTGATGGCACTAGCATTGTTCAACTCACAGCAGGTCCGTACAATGAAGACAGCGCAATGTATTCTCCCGATGGATACAACCTCCTGTATAGGAGACTCCCTATAGATTCAGAAGGAGCGTCCTATGAACTGGTCATTATCCCCATTGGTAAACAGATTGAAGACCTGCCATCAGCTTCAATCAGTATGCTCCTCATAGATGAATCATCAAGTAATAATACAATTAACGCAACAATCACCATCGGTTTTTACTCCAACGGGAACAGTATAGGTATCGGTTTCCATCAGGAGCTGCTCAATATCTCTGCTGAATCTGGTTATGTCCAACCAGTTGGGTTGGGATATGATGAAATGCGGGAGTATTCCATTTTCACCACTATACACGGAAATGTGACTGTCAATACACTCAGTTCTGATGTAGTGAGCCATCGTCATTATGCGGCATGGACTGAATCAAAATGGTTTGGAACTTGGAACGGTCCTATCTCGGAGCAGAACATCTCTGAGGTCATACTCTGTGCTAACATCATCAAGTACGAGAACCTGAAAGTGTATTTCGAGGATGGAAGCTCCTTTGTGTGCGGTCCACAATTCATTACATTGGCGGCTATCTTCACAAGAACTGGAGAACTGTGGAACACAAGCATCAACATCCACACCTCAGACTCTGAAGGAATCTCCATTGACAATAATGTGGTGACGATCTCAATCAGATACCCCGAGTATGTTTCTCCGATTTTCTTTATCGCTACAATCACTATGGTTGCGGTAGTTGCAGTAGTCGCAGGGGTTCTATATCTAAAAAGTAGATTGACCAAACCGGAATACCATGACGAGTATGTCACTTACTATTGAATGGATGGAGAATGAAAAAAAGGAAAGAGAGAGGAAGAACCTCTCTCGCTTTGAAAATTGAAACTACATCTGTTTCTCTTGAGTTTCTCCTGAAATTCCTATGTCCTAAGAACCTAGAATACCTAACACAACAAAAATGATGAATATCGGGATGATTCCTCCTATGCAACATGCCATTGAATTCGGTTTCTTTATTGGTATGGATTTATGTGTACGGCCAACTACTACTTTTGCATCAGAATTTGCTTCACGGAATTTATCTGCGTAATCCTTGGAAGAGAATTTGATAACATCCTTGTTAGTTGTGAAATGTTTTTCAAGTTTGTAGCTGATATAGAATGACACCCACCCTGCTCTATCAAATTCCTCACTGGCATCTGAACCTGACATACCAAGCGTACAGAAGATTACGACTAACAACATTGATACAAGCATAAGACTCACGGATGGATCTCCCGGCGTATTTGTGTGTGTGTGAAATCCACCCCAAATTCCGAACATTATTGCTAAGGGAATCAATATGAGTCCAATAACAATCGCTGTGTTTTTGAAACTCTTTAACTTCGGAATATATGTTTCTTCAATCTTTCTTGCGTCTTCGTAGCAGCTCTGACAGATATGCGCAGTTCCATTAGCGTAGTGTTCATAATACCGATACTTATGGCCAGTAAATCCAACTTTCTCTGAAGTTTGTCCTCCATAAAGACGGAATGATTTTCTGGATTCCAAGCTGTCGTAGTCACCCGCTTTTCCGCATGCTACACATGCAATTGGCCAAGTAAAACGATGAATAGTGTCGTTCATGCCTATAACTCTCCAAACACTGTGGTGTACCACGGATATATACAAGTTTTGATTGAAAATTGACCAACACCACTTTAGGGGTTTTATCTATTGTATTTGCATAAATCCAATTTTGAAAAGAAAGAGTGAGGAGAGAGGAAGAACCTCTCTCGATTATATATTGAAACTATGGTTGCTTCTCTTGGCGGTACGGGAGGTATTCTGCACCAAAAATTTCCCGAGCCATGACGATTGCTCAATATGCAGTTGGTTATTGCTTC
>JABCTV010000045.1 GCA_018238205.1 Candidatus Thorarchaeota archaeon | reverse complement strand
AGGCGTTGTAATTTCGACAATAAATCTGGATGACATTTCCGAATCGGGCATAATCATCAAACGTGCTAGGTTGAACAGAGTAGAGAATGCTAGAATACCAAAGAAAGCTTGGGATGTTCTTTGTCATCAGATAACAGGAGTACTTCTCGATTGTGACACGATAGAGAAAATATCATTGTTAGAATTAGTGACTGCAGCATATCCATTTTCAAAAGTGACAATTGCGGAACTTGATACACTTCTTGAATTTATGGAAGGAAGATATCTTCTGGAGCTACAGGATTCACAGGTGAGTAGAGGTTCAAGAACACGTATGTTCTACTATGAACGTCTAAGTACAATTCCTGACACAAGACAAGTCAGTGCAGTAGATATTACAACACGGACATCAATTGGTGTCCTCGATGAAGACTATGTAGCTGCTAATGTTCAACCAGGATTGGTATTTGTCATTCGTGGGAGACCATGGAATGTTGTTAGTGTTGATGATGAGAGCGGTGAAGTAATGTGTGCGCCTGCATCGAGTACAGATACGGATGCTCCACGCTGGGTAGGTGAGATGATCCCAGTGCCATATGAAGTGGCTTCAGATGTTGCAAAATTGTGGAATTCAATTCTCAGCAAAGATAGCAAAAACATTGAATCATGGCTAGTTGATTATGGAATATCTGGTAAGGCTACAGACCACCTTGTTGCAACTCTTACACAAAGTAAGTCAGTCTTAGGGGAACTTCCCTCACCAGATTTGTATATCTTGGAAACATTTGGCTCAGGTATTGTTCTTCATTCTCCATTGGGAACTAGAGCAAATGAAACCTTAGGAATTGTAATAGCTTCTCTTTTGACAACACGTCTTGGTATTGTAGTGGCAGTTGAACGGGACCCCTATCGGATTCTCTTTACAGCTAAGGAAGATTTGCAGCCAAGTCACGTACTTGATGTACTCAACGATTATTCCGGTGAACAGGCTTCACACATTCTAAAGTTAGCTGTTAAACAAACACAGAACTTTGCTTCCAGATTTATTCATGTTGCTCGTAGAATGGATATTGTACGAAAAGATGCAAAATCGAAACAGATTCCAGTTAGATATCTCATCAAGTCTTTTGGGGAAACTCCTGTATTTGAAGAAGCGATGCGAGAGGTCCTTGAGGAGAAAATGGATGAAAAGAGAGCTATGAGTGTCTTTGATAGGTATTCTAATGGAGAACTTGAAATTCGTGAATCAAAGACATTGAAACCTTCTCCCTTAGCACGCTTAATAATTGAGGAAAAGACCCGTTTTGAAGTGATGGGCGAGATTACAGAGGAAGATGAAGTGTTACGAATGATGGAAGAAAGACTTCTCTCTAAGAAGTTCAGACTGGTGTGTATGGCTGAGAATCATTGGAATTCCGTGAGAACTGTTACAACATTAGAGGACGTCGTCACTTGTCCAATCTGTGAATCAAAAATGATTGCTGTCTTGCAACTCTCAGACAAAGACTTCAATAAACTTCTTGATAAAAGACTTAGGGGAGAAATATTATCGAAAGAGGAAGAAAAAAAGTACAAATCAGCATCGCTAACAGCGGAACTAGTATCGCGTTATGGAAAAACAGCCATTTTGGTACTAGCTGGGCGGGGTATTGGAGCAACAACAGCATCACGTATTCTAAGCCCAAGTTTAAAGGAAAGACTTGAAATCCTACGAGCAATAGCAAAGGGAGAGCTTCAATATGAGAGAACAAGACCCTACTGGTAATAACAAACCCTTGATTGTCTTTGCTGGAAGAAGCAATGTAGGGAAGAGTAGCACCATTCGTGTGCTCACAGGAAAGAAGGTAAGGGTGGGTAAACGACCTGGAAGTACTCGATGGGAACAGATGATCGATTTAGACCCGGTGACTATCGTAGATATTCCAGGGTTCGGTTTTATGTCAGGACAGAGCAAGACAACTATTGAAGAAACAAAGAACCATATTATTGAAAGTTTGGAGAGTTGGAGTAGTAGAATCCTGCTATCAGTGTTCATTGTTGATATTTCATTATTTAGAGTGCTTTTCGAACGATGGTCATCTCGTGGAGAGATACCAGTTGATGTGGAGTTCTATTCCTTTCTATGTGAGATTTCCCCACGTGTAATAGTGTTAGCAAACAAAGTTGACAAGGTAAAGAAACGACATATCGATGATGAATTAGACTTTCTAAAATTTCAGCTTAGAGAAGCTGTAAGTGATAGAGAACCCACAATCATATTATCAGCTGCCTTGAAAAAACAAGGTATGAGAGAATTAAAGGACTTGATTGATGAGATACTTGATGAAGAAGGCTTAGATAGACCACAATGGGCCTTCACCTAAGCTTCTTCAAAAGATAGAATGCTACACCAATTACCAATATTACAGCAGAGATAATTAGCATTGAACCAATAGCACTAGGTGCAGTAACAAAATCTGTTGATAGCCAATCTAGGATGTTCATGAATAATTTCGCGTTATCAGCTGCATAAAACCACTGGAGTTCTGCGTCTAGCAAATCAATGGGTCTTCCTGTGAACATTATAGTAGATCCCGCAATAGTAACTTTACCTGAACCGTACTCAAATGCGGAGAGCCATGATGGAAAAGTTCCATTCATTGCAGAATAAGCAAGGGGGTTCAAAGAGAAGAGTGTCGTGTTAGGCGCAGAATAGTTAGCCCAAGAATTGTAATCCCTTCTATATTGAGCAAAGGAACTTTCGTAACTATTACCAATTCCACTAGCTAGCTCAATTGGTTTCAAAGTGGATGTCATTGTCAGAATTTCGTTGATGTTTCTGAAAATTGGGTGATTAGTATCCCATGTGGTTGAGTCCAGTTGAATGACCCAAGGAATGCTTCCATTGATTGAGTGGTCATAGTCGAACATTGTATCAGACCAATTATCAGTTACAGTTTCATTGATACTGAAACGAGGTCCGGTCATATTGATTCCGTCAAGAAATGTGTTCAATGCAATATTGTCACCAGTATCTTCCATCAGACCTTCTGGCCAATATGTGGAATCTTCAGAGATTGTAGGGTCGCCCAGAAGAAATAGCGAGCTTCCATTAGCAAGCATTTCAGCAATTCCAGCATACTCTTCATTACTAAAAGGGCTAGAACTATCCGAACCCGCAATTATCAGAATATCAACATCATTGAGGACGTCCTCATCAAGTGGACCATCCTCATGCACATGTATGATATAACGGGTGGACGTATTTACCATGTCAAACATCAATTTTAGACCCAAGTCTGTATCAGCAGCATCAAATTGTGGTGAGTGGCTTGCATCAAATAGCACTACAACTGGATCCAAATCAGCTTGAGCTGGAACTGTAGCTTGGAAACTTGATAGAAGTAGCATCAAAGCTAAGATTGTTGCAAGTACTCTGGGAATCTTTTTGAACTGATTCATGGAACGTATCCGACCTCTTTGCGCAATCAGCGTGCCAAACTTGGGGCCGTGTTTTAAAGTTATCTTCAGTTCTAATGTTTGACTAATAATCAATCAGTCCTACGCCAGTCAACATACAGTTTTCGCCTTTCAGTATCATTTGAATCTACGAGTTTGTATTGGTCACGGAGTTCAGCAATCTGTTGGGCAAGTAAATGATAACACATGTTACTTTCCCGAGATATCACAACTTCTTGGTAGAAACTTCGACAAGTGCAGTAGACCCTGGGAATTACCAAATATTGGCGAGTACGTCCTTTCACAATCCATGTTATAGTGCCGCTGGGTTTAAACTGGTATTTTTCCACTTTATTCTCTTCAACAACGCGTAGAGCTCTAATAAACTTCTTCCCATACTTCTTACGGAAGTAGTCAATATCGTTCTGAGTGAGGTTCTCTCTTGAGAGTTTCTTCTCCTCTATTAGTGATAGGGCCATATTCCTCACGCAATCTCTAGCATGACGAAGTTAAAATGTTGTACCTTAGAACAGAATTTTGCAATGGAGATAGTTTTTGAAGACAGGGGCTTGATTATTCGTAGTAATAGTCTATCAGCACTGATAATTTCAGATCTCCATCTGGGTATAGAGGAAGAAATCTCAGAAGAGAGAGGTATTCATTTTCCATTACAGGATGTTAGTATCATTGAACGAATCAAATCACTTGTTGACAAGTACAATCTATCTTCTCTGTATATTATTGGCGATGTTAAACATACTATTTTGACCGATATTCCATATAATTGGGATATTATCCCTGAATTTATGGATACACTTGTAGAAGTTGTAGAAACCGTGATTATACCAGGAAATCATGATGGAGATCTTGAATCATTACTTCCACGAAGTGTTGAACTAGTTGATGTTCATGGAATATTGATAGGAAAGGGTGACGAAAGAATAGGTCTCTTGCATGGTCATTCATGGCCAGCTCCAGAGCTACTGGAAGCATCACGATTCATTGCAGGTCATAGTCATCCAGCGGTTAGTCGGTTTCGAACAGTATCAAAACCCGAGATTGGACGTAGTGACAGAAGGAGGTATGCGGGTTCTGTACCAGTCGTACTCAATTCTAAACTGAGCAAGAATTGTATTCGACATCGTCTTGGAATGCTAGAAATTCCTGATGATGATATTGCAACACTTACCACTTTACCTAGCTTCAATCAGCTTATTTCAGGTATCGCAGTTAACTCACCCCGTTCCGAATTTCAAGGTCCACTCTTTGAAAACTCGTGTGTCAATGTTATTGATTCGGAAATATACAGCACTGATGGATTATATCTTGGCACAATTGGTTGGATGAGAGAACGTTTTAACGAAATGATTAAATCCAAGCCAGAGCGACTGAATCAATGACTGGGTCGGTGGTCTAGATTGGTATGATTCTTGGTTCGGATCCAAGGGATCGCGAGTTCAAATCTCGTCCGGCCCACCATTATTCTTTCTGCGTCAATAATGAGTAAAGAATGACTGCTGCAGAGCCAGAAGGACCAATATCTACTTGGGCTTCTAGACTTCGACATTCACCCAAGTCCATTTCTTTTCTAGAGAACGAGCTATTACTTCCAGAAACTACGATAGCAATTCTTTTTCCTGACTTGGTTTGTTCAGAAAGTTGACTTAGATTCACATGTTCTTTCACAAGTTTCGGAGAAGTAATAAATAGTGAATATTCAATATTTAGGGCTTCTAGAACATCTCTCAAATCTGGTAAAACCATGAAATTTTGCTTCATCCTAATCGCCAACCGATTTGCATCAGGAACTCCAGATTGTGCAGAGGAACCTTCAGCTTTTGATACAACAAAATTCGGAAAGCCAAGTCCATAGACTACCTGAGCAGTTTCAATGGTTTTTGAGGCAGAGTGGACATTGTGTAATACGATGTAGACGTTCTTTAGAAATTCATTCAATATGTGCACGAACCTCCTGTGCAATTAGATAGGATACCAGTGGAGGAACACTCTCACCCACTTGATTGTATTGGCTGTCTTTTGATCCAACAAAAACAAACGAATCTGGATAGCTCATAAGTCTTGCATGTTCTCTTACCGACAACAGCCTATGTTCATACGGATGTACATACCGTGAGAGCCCGTTAATTGAGGTGGCAAGCCGATCTGGGAATAAGCGAACCCAGTTGGGTAAGCTCCGCTTTTTTGATACACGAAAATGTTTGGCTCCTTGACCCCAGCGGGTCTTCCGCACGGACTTCATCTTATCATCAGCCAAATGATATATTTCATGATTAGGAAATATTTCTCCGGGATTGAAAATCTCGTTGATATCAAGTGATGGAAGATTTCCTATAGTTTCCATGACTGTAGGTGGTTTTTTTCGTGGTGGTTTCATTCTGATATTACTGATGAAGACTCGTAATCGTTTTGACGGATTTCCATGTTGATGCGCCCTAATCAGATTAAACTCAACATTGTCAATACCAACACGTTCGAACTCCCGTGTGATGATTTCCTTTCCTCCATCTAGCAACAGAGCTGCAACATTCTCGATAACGAATGTTTTTGGAGCAAAGTCACCTATTATCCGAATTGCATCTAGTAATAATTTTGCAGTTCCTTCGCCGTAAATCCGATCTGCGGTAGACCCTCGACTACTATCAGGATTGGCTTTGCTGAACTCTTCACAAGGTGGAGAAGCAATGATAATATCAGGAGTGCCACCCAGTTCTTCTTCGATTTGTTGCGAGTGGATATTGTTGATATCTGTCTGCAATGTCTTAGCACTAGGATAATTGAGCCTGTAAGTTTCAATTGCGGGTTTATCTATATCAATAGCAAGATGAGCGCCTTTTGAAAGGGAGGAGAATCCATGGAAGAATCCACCAGCACCACAGAACAGATCAAGTATTTTCACAGACAAGTACTCCAGATGTTCCTTTCTTTTCTGAATCCAACAATAATCTTGTGTTATGAAAGAAGTTAGAATAATGTCGACGGAAGAGTTCAAAAGTACCGATTAACTACGGCGGTTTCACAAACCAAGATGGTGAGTGAGTGAATTCATGGGGACCGGTTCAGGTAAAGGTAAAGCTATTTTGTTTGGAGAACACTTTGTAGTCTATGGACTTCCAGCTATAGCAGCAGGAATATCATCCGTTACAACAGCAAAATTGACACGGGTACGCTCCTTCGGACATACTCTTGTTGATAATCGACTTGCGATGCCAGGATACAAAGAGAAAAAGTATGATGAGCAGAAGGCCTCCCTAGAGAATATACTGAAACATCTCAATATTGACACCACAAGGATGGGATTTCAGATTGATCTTGAAGGGGACCTTGTCTGTGCCTCAGGAATTGGGGCAAGTGCAGCCAGCTGTGTGGCAATTGTAAGATCTCTAAATGATGAGTTTAAACTTGGCCTTAATGATGAACAGGTCAATGAAGCCGCTTATGAAGGAGAGAAAGGATATCATGGAACTCCTTCTGGACTAGATAATACTGTATCAACATACGGGGGATTAGTCTGGTTTGAACGGGATTTAGGTGGCGGACCTCCAAAATTCGAGAAAATGAAGCTTGGTAAAGCAGTAAATCTTGTAATTGCTTCAACTGGTATTACAGCAAGTACAATAGAAGTTGTGGGAGCTGTAAAAATCAGAAAAGAAACCGACCCAAAATGGTTTGATTCGATTTCTGAAAAATACAACCAAGTTGTTCACGAGGGAAAAGATGCATTGATTCAGCTTGATTTGCCAAAGATTGGTAAATTAATGAACAAGAATCATGAGTTACTTCAAGAATTGACTGTTTCATGTGAAGAATTAGATCATTTGGTAAAAGTGGCACGTGAGAATGGTGCAATAGGAGCGAAAATGACAGGAACCGGTCGCGGGGGGAATATGATTGCTCTTGCACCTGATGAGGCTACAGCCAAGCAAATAGCAGAAGCTCTCGAAAAAGCAAGAGCTGTTGGAGTATGGATAACATCATTCGGACTTTGAGGTGGATTTCATGATACTTGAGGAATACATCAATGAGCTACAACAGAATGGAAAGATTACTACTATCACCAATAAAATCTCAAAGAATCTTGAGATTGCTGGTGTATTGAAGAGTCTCGAACCACAACCTGTATTATTTGAGAATATAAAAGAAAGTGAGTTTAGGGTTACTGGTAACTTATTCTGCAATAAGAAACAAATTTCTGAATATTTTGAGATAACCACAGAAGAGATAATTCCAACCCTTACAAGAGCGATAGAAGAGAGAAGCGAACCAAAGCAGACCGACAAAGCTGCATGTCAAGAAGTGGTTGAAGACAAAGTTGACCTTGATAAAATACCAATTCTAATGCACAATAAGGTCGATGGTGGACCCTACATCTCCTCTGGTGTTGTAGTAGCAGCAGATCCTGAATTTGGTCAGAATCTTGATTTTCATAGAGCCATGCAGATAAGTAAGAACAAGATGGTAGTAAGAGTTGTCAGAGGGAGAGATTTTCATAAATTCTTGGAACGAAATGGAGAAGTTGATGTTGCTTTCTGTATTGGAAACACTCCAGAAGTATTGATTGCTGCAGCAACATCTGTAGAAACTGGGATAAATGAATTAGAGATAGCAAATGCTCTTCGAAAGATTTCTGTTACCCGAGCTAAAACTGTTGATTTGATGATTCCAGCAGATTCCGAATTTGTTCTTGAAGGAAGAATTATTCTAGAAGAGAAGCATGACGAAGGACCATTCATTGACCTAACGGAAACCGTTGATGTGATTCGTCAAGAGCCAATCTTCGAAGTGAAGAAGATTACTCATAGAAAGACTGCAATATGGCAGGGACTCTTACCAGGAAGGGATGAGCACAAAATTCTGATGGGAATGCCGAGAGAACCAACTGTTTTCAGGAAAGTCAAGGAAAGGGGCATCGATGTCTTAGATGTCAACATTACACCTGGTGGAGCTAGTTGGCTTCATGTAGCAATAAAAATCAAGAAAAAGAATGAAGATGATGGAATCCAAGCCCTTGAAGGAGCTTTCTCAGGTCATAAAAGTGCTAAACATATTTGGGTATATGATGAGGATATCGACATCTACTCTGATGAAGAGCGAGAATGGGCAATGGCCACACGATTTCAGGCCGATATTGATCTTTTAATCAAGGACCAAGAACCCGGTAGCTCGTTAGATCCCAGTGCGGAACCTGGTACAAAAATGACTACCAAGTGTGGTTTTGATTGCACTAAAACAATGGATACCAAGGGTAAGAGTTTCGACAAAGCAAAGTTCCCAGAAGTAGATTTGAAAAAGTATCTAGGTGAGTGAAATGAGTCTCATTCTAACTCCAGAAGAGAAAGAGATGCTTGAAGGTAAGCATGGGAAAGCAACTCGGAAAGCCATGGAAATCATCACTACCTTAGGTGAAATCTATGGTGCAAAAAGACTGATTCCAGTGGCTAGTGTACAGATAGCAGGGGTTTCGTATCACAATCTGGGAGAGGCAGGTCTAGAGTATCTCTCTGAGATAGCAGAAGATGGACGTGTTCGAGTTCTGACCACCCTCAACCCTGCAGGAATGGATATGCTAGAGTGGAAAAAACATGGAATAAGTGAAGATTTTGCAATGAACCAAGAACGTGTGGTTGAGACTTTTGAGAGAATGGGAGTGATTACAACCTGTACTTGTACACCATATCTCATCGGTAATTTACCACACTATGGAGAGCACATTGCGTGGGCTGAATCATCTGCAGTATGTTTTGCAAACTCAGTGATTGGTGCATTAACAAATAGAGAAGGTGGTCCTAGCGCGTTGGCAACCGCACTTACAGGAAAAACTGCAGAGTATGGCTTTCATCTCGAAGAAAATAGGGTAGCTCAGGTCAAGTATGATGTCCAAGCAGAGTTGAAGGATACAGATGACTTTGGGCTTCTTGGACAGGTCATTGGTACCAGAACTGGTAAGACCATTCCATACATCACTGGAGTGGAAAAAGCAAGTATTGAAGAGCTCAAATCATTCTGTGCGTCAGTTGCTACTTATGGCGGTGTGGCAATATTCCATATGGGGGGAATTACACCAAACAAGACCCCTATCCCTGATAAGACTGAAGTTGTGACTGATGATGATTTACGCGCAGCTCGGGTAGAGCTCGATGATGAAGGGGCTAAAATTGATTTCATCAGCGTAGGTTGTCCACATGCTAGTATAAAGGAGATTGCAAAAATAGCAGAAATGCTTGATGGAAAGAAAGTTGCAAAAGGAAAAACAGTTTGGATTACAACAGCAAAACCTACCAAGGATCTAGCAATCAAGATGGGATACTATGATAAAATTGAGAATGCAGGAGCCTTTCTGGTTGCGGATGCATGTTGTGCGGTGGCGCCATTGAAAGGCAAATTTACTGGATTAATGACTGACTCAGCAAAAGCCTGTTTCTATGCACGTGGAAAGAACAAATTCAAGACAGAGATTCGAACCATTGAACAGTGTATCAAGGAGGCAATATCATAATGCAAGGAAGGAAGATCTTCAAGGGAAAAGTAATTGGCGAAGCTCTAGTTACTGGAGATGACATATCATTCTACGGTGGTTGTGACCCTGAAACTGGTGAGATAGTAGAAAAGGGACATCATCTAGAAGGAAAATCTGTATCAGGGAAAATCCTTGTCTTTCCTAGCGGAAAAGGTTCTACAGTAGGGTCATATGTTCTGTATGCGTTGAAGAAGGCAGAAAAAGGTCCCCTTGCAATTGTCAACAAAATAATGGACCCGGTTGTTGCAGTGGGTTGTATCATTTCAGAGATACCTGCAGTAGACCAGATTGATATTGGAAAAATTCAGAATGGACAAAAGATAGAGGTTGACGCCGATAATGGCGTCGTTACTCTAATTGAAGGATGAACTATCAGAACCTCTGTACTTGTGGTTCAAAGTCATCTGGTGTGTATACGGGCTCGCCATCTTCAGGCATATCGCCTCTCTCTTTCAGGACCTGAGTAGTTAGAAGATAGTATACTAATGCAAGTGATTTCCGACCACGGTTGTTCGTAGGGATAACAAGATCGATGTTTGTTGTTACGTTATCAGTATCACATAATGCAACTACAGGTACTCCGATTCTTGCTGCCTCATCAAGCGCCTGCTGATCCGTACGGGGGTCAGTGAGTATCACTATATCCGGTTCAATGTACGTTCGTGGTCCTGCAATGTTGGGATTGGTTAGGGTACCAGGAACAAATCTCTCTGTGAAAGCACTAGCTCCAATGTAGTAGGAAAAGGTTTCAACTGGTCTTTTACCATAGACACGACCAGATACCACTACAATCTTGGAAGGGTCAAATCGAGCCAAGAACTTTCCAGCTACTCTTATCCTCTCATCAGTCTTACGAACATCGAGAACGTACAGGCCGATTGGACGTTGTCTGTAGACAAAGGGTTCCATATCTTGCGTTTTTACTTGGGTTCCGATGTGGACTCCCGCAGCGAGGAAGCGATCCATGTCTACGAGCATATCTTCGGAATCGATAATCGTATCATTCTGAGCCATGTTCTAAGTTCCCTCCGTTGGGGATATTGTGGCAAATGCCATGAAACTGTCAATAATATCAATGTGTGCGAGTAGCATTCTTCGACAACAATATCTGTTCAATCCAAGGTTATCTAGAACTGTGGCTGGGTCTTCACCTTGTCTGACTTCACGCTTGAATTGGTCGTATTTATCCGCTACTACTTTGCCACAAGTGAAACATCTTACTGGAATAATCATTTCTTTCCCATCACCTGTATGATTTCTGGTATCTTGAACGTGCTGAAGGGCCACCAAACTTCTTTGGTTCAGTTCGCCTGGGATCACCAACGAGCATCGTTCTATCGTGTTCAATCATCTTTGAACGAGCCTCAAAATCTTGGCTCATTCTAATCAAGCCTGTTGCTATCGCCATTCTGATTGCATCAGCTTGACTCATAAAACCGCCTCCTCTGACCCTCACTTTGATGTCATAGCGTTTCCAGCCATCACCAAAGAGTATCAAAGGTTCAATGATTCTCATTCGTGCAAGCTCTGGTTGATGAATTTCCAGAGGTCTTCCATTGATTCTAATTCGACCAGTACCATCCCTAACTGTTGCTTTGGCAAGACTGGTTTTTCGCTTACCTGTACTGACTACTACTCTCATTTCATGCAACCTCCGGATGTGTCCAACCTAGTTCTTTGCTAAGTTCTAGCACCTTGATGTGCTTCTGTGTCATGCTTCGGTAACGTGATTTCTCCAATACTATCTTTTCAGAATCTGCGTATTGCTCAGGAGTTCCAATGTACACCTTGATACGCTTGTATGCAGCCTTACCTCGTGGGGTGGGCCATGGAAGCATTCCTCTAATCATCCTTCGTACCATTTTATCCGGTCGACGGTGATGGAATGGACCTCTCCATGGTTTGTAAGAGGTGCGAATATTGAATTTCTCTTTCCATGCTGCAATTAGTGTTCTTGGATCGCCAGTGATAATGGCCTTTTCCGCATTTATTATGACGATATTATCACCCAATATCGCTGCCTTTGCAACTTTGGAGCCGAGTCGGCCAACAACCATTTGCTCGGCATCGTAAACTTTGATCGTGTCTGTACTCATATGAATCACCTACACAATAATCGTAATACCGCTCCCTTTCGGAATCTGTTTTAATAGCTCATCAATTGAGATTAGTGAGCCACCTGCTCCAACTATCGCAGATCTTGCAGTAGAAGATGCATTTAGTGCTGCAACTGTAACCTTATGCGACATGTTCCCAGAACCCAGAACTTTTCCAGGTACTACAACTATATCGCCTGCGTTAGTATGTCGTTCAATCTTTCCTACATTAACAGTAGGGCGCTTCCGAGTGGGCCGGCCTACAAGCTCAGCAACTCGTTTCCATATTCTAACATCATGTTTCGTAGATGTCTTTCTTAGCGCATTAATCAGCGCGCGTGTATTTGGGTCCGTTGGTCCGGATCTAATAGATCTCTCCATACTGTGACACCTCATATTGAATTCGCGTAATCTAATGCCAATCTGATTCTCTCTTTGAGAATCTCGGCAGATTTTTCAACAATTTCTTCAGGAGTCAGGGCTCCTGTGGATTCAACCTTGAACAGAAAGCTGTTCTTCTTAGAATCTATTGTGATTGCTCCGGGTTCGCAGACTTCAACGCATGCCTCACAGAGGCTGCAGTCCAGAGTATTTTGTGTCGCGATTGTATCACCCTCAACAAGAAGGATATTCTTCGGGCATACTTTGACACAGTCCCCACATTGATTGCACTTGTCTTTACTCACTTCAATAATTGGCACATACTTGTATGATACTGTTGAAACTGGTTGGAACTTTGCGTTTTCTACACCCTTTCCAAGACGAGCATATGCTTCAATAATTAGACGTTGATTAGGGGCAAGTTTCACTAGGGGAATCTCACCTAATGCAGGCACAATTTTGGGATCTTGTGACGATAGGTCACGAGAATAGACCATTTCCTCTTCATCACCGGCTTGTTTCTCTAGTGTGAGTGTACATTGGCAAAGACTACAACCCTTTCCTTCACAGTCACACTCCTCAGGGAGATTGTAACTCTCCAAATCTGTTACTAGAGGAAGAAGTCCCATTCTATGAGCTAGCATCTCATCATACATAACGCTAGTATTCTCAAGGACTAGTACTTCATCTATTGCCATGGCCGGTAATCTAGTAAGCATGGTTCTCCTAAGCGCGTTGGCAAAAGCAACATCTAATCCTTCAGCTAAGAAGTGGATGATGTTTTCTTGCTTGCGAATGATTGTGATTTCCATTGACTCACCTGACCGCGGAGGTTTACCCAAAAGACATGTTCTTCCAGGATGGACTCGCCATATGGTCTAAATTGACCAGAAGGCTCTTTCGCCCATGCCTTGGGTAAGTTGGTCTGCTTTCTCTCTGCATAAAAGCATTGTCCTAAGGATGAAGCTAGAAACACCTCTAATACAATGAACTGGTGTTGTCACCAAGATTATGCAGCAATTTGGTCTCGCAGTCCGTTAACAATGAGTTTGTAGCCGTTCAGACGTTCTTTAGGATTAATTGCAACCATTCCATAAGTTGGAACACCTAGCAGATCCTGTACTGACTCTGGGCGCATTGAACCTGGTAAGTCTTGTTTGTTTGCAATTGCAATCACTTTAGAACCGTGTAGATTGTCCTTGTACTTTTCAAGGAGTTGACGAGTCTTAAGAACGGCCTTTGGATTACTCTCAGTGACCACAACAACCATTGTACTGCCCCTCATAAAATCAGGCCAGAGAAATTCAAAATGTGCCTGTCCACCCATCTCGACAAGTGAAACCTTTGTGCTGGCATCAATTGTGATTGTCCCACAGCTCATTCCTGGTGTTGGCTTGTAGTTAGTTTCTAATTTCTGCACTCCATCGGTGAGGAGTTTGATTAGAGTCGATTTGCCTGCGTAACCAGATCCCATCAGGGCAACCTTGACATATTCAGTCATGAGAGTTGTCTCCGTGTTGAACTTGTGTGGTAGATGTATAGGTTAGAGTATTACCTGAATCTTATTCGATGAGGTGAGTGAACCTCCGATGTAAGAGACTTCTGTGTTTCACCTTTCTCACGACTGCTGTCACCAGCCTCCGAAAGACCAGAGTCTTTCAAGGTGTCGCGAGCTTTGCCCTTCCAAAGACCATTTTTTCTACAGGAGCTTATATACTGGGACAGGGAACACGTTACTGTAGTGTCGGTTCAGGACGAGAACCAAGTCCAAGGATCGATTTGCAGTCGCCGCGAGTTGCACGGAGACATTAAACGCCTGTTGGAGAGGCCGTAAGACTTTCCAGTCCTTCGGGACCAGCAAAGCAGCCTCGATGAAGCAGGAACCGAACGTCAATCATGTACTATATGTCCATGATTGCGTAAGTTTCGGGCAACGGTAACACTCACTTCTGAACTGACACACGCTTGCATCTATACTTAAGAATACTGCAATAGATAACGATTTGGCGCGATAGAAGCTCTTTTCAAGAGCTTGGGTTTCGAGAGAAAAGGAGCTAATAATATGTCCTGCACAGGGCCAACAACGGTTGTAATTACAGATGGTGCCCTAGAGGAACTCAGGACTATATTGAAGGATTACTCATATCCATTGTGTGTGACCGATGAAGTGATTCATACCCAGTATTCGACTCTTCTAGAAAAGATAATTGAAGTGCCCTGTAAATGGATAATGGCATCCGAATATCCAAAGAACTCGACTCTATCACTTGAAGGAATTGATATTGTGATAGGGTTTGGGGGAGGAGCAAGCTTGGATATTGCCAAGCTTATTGCAAGAGATACAAATCTTGACTGGATATCGGTACCTACAGCAGCTTCCCATGATGGAATTGCGAGTGAAGTTGCCTCTGTCAGTCATGATGGATACAAATATTCAATGAAATGTAAAGGACCTTTGGCAGTCATTGCTGATACATCTATCATCTCTAAAGCACCTCCTAAACTCAAACTAGCAGGTCTTGGAGACATTATCTGTAAAACATCCAGCTTGGCAGAATGGAAATTAGCCCATGAAGTGAAAGATGAACCTTTTGATGAACAGGTCTATGGCATCGTTGATAATGCTCTGACATCTGTACTGAAGGATGATGGGTTTGAAACTTTGATCAGAGCTGAGATTGATGCAGGAAGAGCAATGAGTATATTCGGTAGTTCTCGTCCATGTTCAGGAACAGAACATGCAATCTCACATGCAATGGACAGAATTGACTCAGATTTGCATGGACTGCAGGTCGCATTTGCCACACCAATCTGTCTCTACTATCTGCAGGAAGCTGGTTATACCGAGTATAAGCCTGAGGTGATTCAGGAATTCATGTCTAACCGTCATATGCCTACAACCTTTGATGAAATCAATACCAATTTGGCAGCATTTGTAGAAGATATTCATCATGCACTAAAAATTATGAAGAAGAGAAACCGATACTCTGTTTTGGAACATCTAGGTGTAGATGATGCAAATCTCGCAAGTGTATTACGAGACTTGGGCTATTAGTGTCTGGTAGTTCTAATTTCTCATGCTAGTTCGACAGTTTTAAAAGAAACAGGTCAGACGTCGCAGAAGAGTCTGTTCCAGAAGGAATGGGCAAAATACCGATGAAGAAATAAACTGAGGTAAATGGTAATGCCTAAACCAAGTTTTGTTGAATGGGAGCCCACTGAGGAACTTCAGAAGAAGGCCCTTGAGGCTCTAGAAATAGCCAAAGATACTGGTAGAATAAAGAAGGGGATTAACGAAGCGACCAAGAGTATTGAACGCGGAGTAGCCCGTTTAGTGATTGTTGCTGAGGATGTTGAACCCCCAGAGATAATCATGTACCTTCCAGGTCTTTGTGATGACAAGAAGATTCCCTATATATTCGTACAGAATAAGGGAGATCTTGGTAAAGCTGTTGGAATTGAAAGACCCACTGCCGCTGTCGCAATAATTGTTGATGGCAAGGCAAAGAGTCTAGTTGACGACCTTGTTGAGAAGATCAACGGTCTCCGAAAGTAAGTTTCAGGTGATGACTTTCGATGAGTAAAGATGATGAATCGACTCCAGCAATTCCTGCTGAAATAATCCAGCTCTTAGGACGAACTGGTGTAACCGGTGAGATTACTCAAGTTCGTGTTAAAATTCTGGATGGCAGGGACAGAGGACGAGTCCTGACTCGAAATGTTAAGGGACCTGTACGAGAAGGAGACATTCTCATTCTAAGGGAAACCGAAAGGGAAGCCCGTAAAATGAGGAGGCGTTAAAATTATGGTTGGAACGCAAAAGTGCTCTTTCTGTGGGAAAGATATTGAACCTGGAACAGGATCTGCTTTCGTTCAAACAAAGGACGGCGCAGTCTTCTGGTTCTGTTCTAACAAGTGTAAAGTCAATAGAATGAAACGTCGCATGAAGCCTAGAGATACAAAATGGACCACTGAATATCAGAAAGGCGGTAAGGCTGCACGCTAAACTAATTATTCTATTTTGAAAAAAGAAGCCAATGGTGGCTAATGCCACCTTGGTTTTCTACTCTGTTTTTTCTGCTTCTTCTATCACAAAATCAAAGACGACTTTTGCTAAAGTGTCTGTATCTTCCTTCTCAATACCAACGGCATCTTTTGCAAAGAGTTCTTTCAATGAATTAAGGACCTCGCTGGAAGTATCACGATTTTCAATGGCATCTTTCACAACACTACGTAGGTCCATAGTATAATCAGCATCGCTGGTAATGTGTTTCTGAATGTAAGCACGTGCAAGCGCCTCAGCATCTGATGATTCCTTGAGACCGCTCTCTGTAGTCCACAATTTCATCTCATCTTCTGCTGTTTCGGGGGCATCTGATGCATGTGCAATGTTAATTCCTGCCCAGATACCATATTTGCCTCTGAGGGATTCGGGGGATGCCTTCTGTACAAATGTGGCTCCAAGAGCGTCACGAACACCCTGAATTACATCGTCAGCCTCGAAGATCATAGTAAGAACTGGAGCTGAAGATATGAAATCTACTAACCATGGGAAAAAGGGTTTTTCTTTGTGGACTGCATAGTGCAACTTGGCTAAAGACTCGGGCACTTTCATCTCTTGAAATGCAACAAGTCTGTAACCTCTGTCTAAGAGAGCCTTAAGAACTAGTGCACTTACTCGACGGCGTGCGGTACCATCAGGTTTGATAATTACAAATGAACGTTCCAAATTAAATCACCTATAGTTATGATACGTATTGACCGTATCCACGTATGTCGCGGTGAAAATGAAGGATATAATCCATTTCATTTAGCAATAGAATGTGAGAATAATAGGAGGAATTAGTTGAAACGACACTTTCATAACTGTTTCAAGAAGACCAAAGTAAATTCCTTGTGGGGTGTCAATCTTGACTGAAGCTGGTAAACTACGTTCGCCGATTGTTACTGTACTTGGTCATATCGACCATGGAAAAACATCGCTTCTAGACAAGATGCGAGGAACCGGAGTTCAAGATAGAGAAGCAGCAGGAATTACACAGCATATCGGTGCATCTTTCTTTCCCACTGAAACAATTCTATCAATCTGTGGAAACCTTCTCAAAACTGTCAATACTGAATTGACTATAGACGGACTTCTTTTCATTGATACACCTGGACATGAAGCTTATCTCAATCTAAGAAGACGTGGAGGCGCAATAGCAGACATTGCCATTCTTGTAGTTGATATAAATGAAGGACCTCTCACCCAGTCTTATGAATCCTTGAAAATTCTACGTTCTGGAAAAACACCATTCTTGATTGCCGCGAACAAACTTGACAAAGTACCAGGCTGGAGAAAAAAAGAGGGACTGTCCCTCTTTGATGCTATTAAGGCACAGGGCATATCAACTCAATCTGAAGTTGATAGAAGAATTTACGAAATTGTGGGTGCACTCTCTGCAAACGATATCCAGTCAGAACGGTTTGATCGTGTTGAAGATTTTCAGAAAATTGTGGCTATCGTACCAACAAGCGCTAAGACTGGTACTGGAATTCCAGAGCTTCTGATGGTACTATCGGGTCTTACACAGCAATACATGAAAGATAGACTAACTGTTTCCACAGGACCAGCGATAGGTGCCGTTCTTGAAGTGAGAGAAGAAACAGGCCTTGGGCTTACTCTTGATACTATCATCTATGATGGAGTATTGAAAAAGACTGATACTATTGTTGTCGGCGGTCTTGATGGAGTGATTGAGGCCAAAATCAGAGCATTACTCCTGCCAAAACCTCTTGATGAGATTCGTGATCCCAAAGAGAAATTCACACATGTAGATATTGTACATGCAGCAGCAGGTGTCAAGATAGTAGCCCCAGATATTGAAGGAGTTGTGGCAGGTGCACCTGTTTATGCTGTCGAGGACCCTGAAAAACTCGATGAGATTAAGCAAAAAGTCAGAGATGAGCTTAGTTCAATCAGAATTCAGACTGATAAATCTGGAATCGTTGTAAAAACTGATACATTGGGGTCTTTGGAAGCCGTAACACAATTCTTACAGGAACGGGATGTTCCAGTACGATTTGCAGATGTTGGTCCAATTATAAAGCGTGATATCGTTGAAGCACAGGCTTCTGGTGATGGAGATCCACTTAATGCAGTAGTTCTAGGATTCAATGTGAAGATTGCGTCAGAGATAGAAGATCTTGCTGCGGAATTAGGCGTAGAGGTGTTCTTGAATGAAGTCATCTATAGGTTGTACGATGATTACTATGCTTGGTTAATTGTGAAGAGAGAGCAGGCAAAAGCTGAATCATTGAGTTCAATTATTAGACCAGGAAAAATCGTACTCATTCCAGAGTATGTGTTTAGACATAAGAATCCAGCAGTTGTGGGTGTAAAGGTTCAGGGAGTAATAAGACCAAGAACTGCATTAATCAATGAAGATGGAAAGAGAGTTGGTACTATTCTTCAGATTCAGGACCGTAGCGTGACAATAGATGAAGCTACAGATGGAATGGAGGTTGCAGTGTCAATACGTGGTCCTACCATTGGACGACAGGTCAAAGATGACGAGATTCTGTATACGGATGTTCCTGACAAACAGATACTTGCTATCAGAAAGAAATTCCTCGATGAACTCTCTCCTCCAGAGAAAGAGGTCTTGGAAGAACTCACTACCATTAAGCGTGCAGCTGGTTCCTTTGTATAAACTGGCAGCATCAATAATGATGTCATTGTAATGGAAAAGGTGTGACGGCCCTTTCACTCCGACTGTCGATTATTCATAGGCTAGCCCAACGCAATTCTCAAAGCGGCAACCTCAGAGGCTCCACACTTTATCCTTAGGACTGCTCCCTCCCGGGTCTGGCCCGTTTCGAATATCTAAGCCGATAACAGCAAACCTACGAATGCTGGTACGGCCAATGCAGACTTCAGAGACCGCTCGTCAACGTCATGTGATGGACCTACAAAGTCTTCGGTTCAATCTCGGTGATTGTTACTGGTTCCGGCTATTGCGTTCCGGTTATAGGTCGCCGCAAACGACCCAACCCTACCCGTCACGTGTTAATTCTTTCAACTTGAGGAATTAAGGATTACGGAATAGTCTAGTTTAGTACTATGAATAAATAATGCATTCCAATCTTATAGCAGGGCCTGATGGGAATATCTCTAAGGATGAGGGGAGTCTTAGAGATATCCACATGAGAATTGCACTGATCCGCCGTTGCCCGAAACTTACGCAATCTTGGACATGTATCCCATAATCGATGTTCGGTTCCTGCTTCATCGAGGCTGCTTTGCTGGTCCCGAAGGACTGGAAAGTCTTACGGCCTCTCCAACAGGCGTTTTATGTCTCCGTGCAACTCGCGGCGA
>JABCTV010000196.1 GCA_018238205.1 Candidatus Thorarchaeota archaeon | reverse complement strand
TTTGGTGATGAAGCAGTTACTGGAAAGGCAGCTGATGGAGATATCAAAGAAGGAAAGAAAACTCTGCTTCTGCTTGAAGCTCTTAGATTATGTACTTCGGGACAAAAAGAAATTTTGGAAAAATATCTTGGGGATGACAAGATTAAGCCCGCTGAAGTTGATCAGGTTAGAAATATATTCCGTGATTCCGGTGCACTTGAATCAACTCGTGTGAAGATGGTTCAGCTTCTCGAAGAGGGGCAGAAGGCTCTGGATATAGCAAATCCTCCATTCAAAGAAACCTACAAACAATTCATGCTTGACCTATCTAATTTCTTAGTGAAACGAGATCACTGAGGGGGATAGGTTCTCTGTCCTGATTCAATGACTCGCAAACTTCGGAGGATTACCTCCTCCCCCTTAGTATTGAGTATTTTCTCCATCTCGTCATATACTCTAGGTATATTCTTTCGTATATAATTCAAAAATGACTCTCGGGATTCAGCCAGTGCGTGATGCAGTGATTCAACATGATCTATCAGTGTCGGTTCACCAATCTTGCGCTTCACCTTAATTCGACTCGGCATACTCATCTCAAGATATCTTAGAATAATTACTGCTAATGCTTTTGACTCACTAACAATTTTCTCACTTTGTGGCTTCTTAAGAGTCGTCTTCCTTTTCCTTTCTGCTTTTACTTTCTCGAGTAACTCCTTGACTTCTTCGGGAGTTAGAACAATCTCCTCGAAATCCGCCTCTATAACCAGCCTTTTCCATGCTCGCTTACCTTGAAACTCTACAGGTGAGAGATATCCCTTGGCCTCCATACTTTTCAAGTGTTTGCGAAAAATATCCTCGGTCATTAATGATTTAGGAGCTGACATAACTAGGAATTTCTGAAATAAAACCGCCTCAAACTCGATAACTGCTATACCGAAGGTTCGCACTACAGCTATCTCAATCTCTCTTTCAATATCTTCTGATCGCATCCCAATAGACATCTATACACCACCGATGCCTCGTGAATCAATTGATAATATGACTTTGAAAACATATGAAGATTTGCGGATTAACCCCTATCCGATTTTTGATGCACTTCTACTTTAAAATCGAAGATCCTGCTGTTTTTTCTGAATCAATCTAACAGTGATTAAATTTCCTTTCAATAAACAAGCAGATTTATAGCCAAGAATAGCGTGTACTTTTAAACCGGAACATAGGGTAATACCTATTCTGTTCAAACGAAAAAAAAAAAATAGGAATTAGAGAGATGAGCGAATTAACACGCGGCTCGAAAGTGTCCGCTATTGCGATTGTCCTTATTGTGATAATCGGTGTTGCTGGATTCGGGATTGGTTTTCTCATGGGTGGTGGGTTAACACCTACAACTACAACCACGACCACAACCACGACCACAACCACAACTGGACCAGAAAACACACTTTACATACTAACTCGGCATAGCACTGCTATCCAGAATCTTTATGAAACTGAATTTTTGGCAAGTGACGCTGCTGCAGAGTATAATATTACTGATATCGAGTGGCAGGATCCTTATGACTATCTTTGGGGTCCCATACTTGATGAAGGATGGGCTGATGTCATTTGGGGTGGCGGACCAACCACGTTCGACAACCTAATTGCCGACGATTACCTAGAACCACTGGACAGCGCCTTGATGGTGGCAGCTGGTGCCAGAGTCCCCGATACCTATGCAGGAGTTGAATTGAAGAGAAACAACACTGCTGGTGACAACATGTGGATTTCCGCAGCTACCTCTGGTTTTGGTTTCACAGTCAACGATTACTTCTGTGATTTGTATGGTCTACCAAACGCTACAGTTTCAGCGAACTGGACTGATCTTGCAAGCTACAAGCTTGCTGAGTATCTGCCAGTATTACCTACAGTTGCTGTTTCAGATGCATACAGGTCATCATCAGTAAGACGTGCATATGAGATTATAACCCAAGGTTATGGATGGGATGAGGGTTGGTCATATCTAGCCCGAATCGTCGGAAATGCAATGATGCCTGGAGGCTCTTCAGCTGTCAAAGAGGCAGTGGAACAAGGTGCAGTTGGATATGGAGTAACGATTGATTTCTACGGATTCCAATCAACGAATACCAATCCGAATGTCAAGTACATTAGCCCTAGTGACTACACAATTGTCAACGGAGATCCAATCGCAATTTCTGCCACAAGTACACAGAAGGACCTTGCTGAGGTCTTCGTGGACTACATTCTAAGTGCTGAAGGTCAGGCTCACTGGCTAAACCCCGAGTGTCTCAGGGTTCCAGTCATCGCAGCGGCATTTGATGAACCAGGCGTTGATACATTCTGGGGTCCTTTCCTAGAGAATGTCTACACCGAAACTGCAGCTGCAGTCATAGCTTCTGGCTTTGAGTTCAACGATACTCTGTCTTCAGCAACAAGCTATTCCTACCGAGCATACTTCCAAGCTGTCTTTACAGACGCACAAACACAGCTTGTAGCATGCTGGAATGCAATAGCCACGGCACGAGCTAATGGCTGGATTAATGACGGTGAGCTAGAAACATTTTCTGACGCAATGGCAGCAATGTTGACTGCTGACAATTTCAACGCGACCATCGGATTCACTGGTGGTTTATTCGACATTGCCAAAGCCACTGAGTTGAACGATGCACTGCATTATGACGAAGATGTTCTGAACCACTTCCAGACGGAGTGGACAGCGAACGCTATCGCACAGTATGCAGCAATTCTAGCGACCGTTCCAATAGCACCACCATAAATACGGAACTAGTTCAGTGACCGAAGACATCGAAGTACAAGAAACGGACATCCTTGAGGAAGATCCCGAGCTTGTTCTGGCGGATCGCCGGAGCAGCCTCGTGAGCACCCTCAAGGGTGTTCCCTTTTTTATTGCCTCGCCGTTCGCGCGAAGAACCCGTTCAGGAGTTTCTTGGATTAGACGGAATCTGAGCAGAATCCGAGTCTTTTTTGGGGACCCAGCGACCAACACTCTAAACTGGGTATCGCAAACCCGTGCGAGAGTCGTTGGTGGAGCCAGAAAGACCCGACGCGAACTAGATGCAATCACTTCTATTCAGCTGATTGCAGTCATTGGTATTTTCACACTATTTCTTATACTACCTCTATTGAGTGTCGCTGCATGGGCCTTCACAAGCACATCTGGAGAGTTTACACTAGACTATTTCCTTGGTCTTTTCGGAGATCAAAGAATATGGCCATTTATCATCAACGAATCTGGTGGTATAGATGTTTTCCTCGATTTTAATGGTGGTGCCTATAACTCATCACTCAATGCTTTAGCACTCTGGGGTTGGGATTTTGGTGCTATCTTAAACTCCCTTTATGTTGCAGTAATTGTGACTGCTGGAGCTGTTGTTCTTGGTGTCTTTTTTGCATTTATTATGGCAAAATACGATTTCTTCGGAAAGAGAATCATTCGTACCGTATTGATATTTCCAATCTTAGCTATTCCCTTTGTTGGTGCGATTGGAATCAAGGAGTTCCTAAAGTTAGATGGGTTCTTCAACAAGCTATTCTATGAAACTCTGCATATACTCCCATCTGCCATTGTGCTCCAAGGGCTTGCAGCAATGATATTTGTACAAACCTTCTCTTTATTCTCCCTTGTTTATCTAAACGCCTACTCCTCATTCATGAGCATTGACCCATCTCTAGAAGAGCAGGCAGAGAATCTTGGAGCCACAGGATTCAAGCTATTTCGTACTGTTACACTTCCTCTAGCTATGCCAGGCATACAAGCAGGAGCCATTCTGACCTTCATTCTCAGTATTGAGGATCTAGGTTCACCAATTGTCTTCCAAGATCATCCAACAGCTAGGAATACACTCTCTTTCAGGATTTTTGATGCTGTAGCAACTCAAGCTGGAGTAGTGGGTGCTACTGGACCTGCTATTGGTATTGTGCTTTTGATCTTCGCATTGGTTGGATTCATGGCTATTCGCAAATACACGTCTTTAAGATCGTATGAATCAGGAACAAAGGGTGGACAATGGAACCCACGGACTAGACGACTCAGCAACAGGGCTCAGGTTTTGCTTTACTGTGTACTGATTCCTGTCCTTTTCCTTGCCCTAATACCTCAGATTAGCGTTCTCATGATAGCCCTAGCTGGATCATGGCCGCAGGGAAGCCTATTACCTGAAACATGGACTCTAAGCAACTTTGAGGTTCTATATGCTTTTCCTGACGTAGCACGATCAATCAATCTCACTATTTACTATGGTATAGCTGCTACAGTATTAATCGTACTTTTGGGGGTCAGTGCAGCATACATAATTGCACGAAAGGACATTCCTGGTAAGTCTATACTTGACCTACTTGTGACTGCACCAATAGCACTTCCTGGAATAGTGATTGCCACAGGATACTTCACATTATTCTATAACACTCCAATTTTCCCGATTGGCCATCCCGCGTTTCTGATAATGATGTCGTACACAGTACGCAAATTCCCATTTACAGTGAGAGCTGCGTACGCAGGGCTTATGTCATCGCCAGTAGTCCTCGAAGAGGCGTCACAAAACGTGGGTGCCAGTAAGAATAGGACGTTCCTCAAGATTACGCTACCGCTCATTGGCGTAAGCGTTCTTGCGGGGTCCTTGCTCTCATTCGTATATTCAGTGAGTGAGGTTAGCACGAGTCTACTATTAGGCAGTGTTGGGCATTCGGAAGCACCTCTAACGTATTGGACGTCGCGGGTGTTAGAGATGATAGGGCAGTGGGGTGGACCGACTAGCGCAGCATGTCTCGGAGTACTTTTGATGTGTATTCAGTGGGTAGTAATAACTCTCACAAATAAAATACTTGGAGCGAGGTCTGCCGCCATGACGGGTATTTGAGGTGAAATATATGGTTGTGATTAGAACCGAAAACTTGCGCAAAACCTTTGGTGAAGTTGTTGCCACTGACGAAGTAAACATAGTGGTTGAAGAGGGTGAGCTTACTACTCTCTTAGGTCCATCTGGGTGTGGGAAAACTACACTTCTACGCTTGATTGCTGGGTTCTATCAACCTGATCGAGGAAAGATATTCTTTGACGACAAGGACATCACAGCTCTACCTCCACATAAGAGGAACACAGGTATGTGTTTCCAAAACTACGCACTATGGCCACATATGTCCGTATCTGACAATGTTGCATATGGGCTGAAATTGAAGCGAGTCCAAGGTATGAAGTACACAAAAAGTGCAGTAGAGCGTCGTGTAGATGAAGCATTGAGTCTAGTACATATGGGCGACCTTGGACATCGCCACATCCATCAATTATCCGGTGGTCAACAACAACGCGTAGCGCTTGCTCGTGCTCTTGTCATAGAACCGGACGTGCTCCTGTTGGATGAACCTCTTTCTAATCTCGATGCTAAACTTCGGATTGAAATGAGAGAGGAAATTATCCGAATACACAAAGAGATGTCGATAACTACAGTGTATGTCACACACGA
>JABCTV010000195.1 GCA_018238205.1 Candidatus Thorarchaeota archaeon | reverse complement strand
CCAAGTGTTCCACATAGCAGCAACATCTTCCGCCATCGATTCGTTATAATCATGAATTTCAATTTCAATCTCTTTTGTCATACTTGCACCAATCCAAATTGTTGTGACTAACTTCCTATAGGTTGGTCACAGGATATGCTGTTTCTGAGACTAACTGACCAGCTCTGTGACCACCTATTCACAAAGATAACACTCAGGTTTGGTATATATAGCGAAGCCACTTGTTGGGGTCACATATTGTTACTATCAATTGTCTTCTTGAAGGTTCTCGTATCTCGCCATAACGAAGAGTAAATCAGAGAGTCTGTTGATATATTTGATGAGTTCCTCGTTTACTGGATGCAAATTAGCAAAATCCACAATGCGTCGCTCTGCCCGTCTGCAGACAGTTCTGCACACATGCAAGTATGCAGCAGCTTTCGTTCCACCGGGAATTACAAAGCTTGTGAGCATTGGAAGCTCCTCAGACAATTCATCAGCAACCTTCTCGAGGTAAGCCACATCTTCAGCTTCAATCTTACTCATTTTTCTAAGTGCACTGTCTGGTTCCAAAGATTCAGGATTGATAGACAGCTCTGCATTAACAACGAACAACTTCTGTTGAACAACGTGAATGTAGCCTGCAATTCGATGTGAAGAGTGAACCTTTGCAACTCCCAAAGTAGCCCCTAGTTCATCCACGGTCCCGTATGTTTCCACACGGGGGTCGGCCTTATCGATTCGATCTCCAGATAAGAGATCAGTCTTCCCATCATCACCTGCTCTCGTGTAAATCCGTTTAGACACACAACCACCGATTGAAAACTCACACTTTCTAATGATTAGCCTTTGTATTAGTGAAATCAGAAATGTTAATCTCGTCGTTTTGAAACAATTAGGTTAATGGAGATTGAGAAGCATCACTCAGCGTGTGCATTGAATTGCCCGGATCTATGTGCCTATGTAGTCCATGTTGAGAATGGAAAGATTACAAGACTTGAGGGAGACCCTAATCATCCCTATACTGAAGGGAGATGCTGTCCTAAGGGGTATGCACATGTTTTGAGAATGTATTCTGATGATAGACTTCTTTATCCGCAGCGAAAACAACCTGATGGAACTTTCATGAGAATTTCATGGGATTCCGCTCTTGACGAAATTTCCGATAAGATGAGAATTGCAAAGAATGAATCTGGACCCAAGAGTGTGGGCATCTACTCAGGATCGGGTAACGATGGAATGGCTCCTAGGTATGCGTCTCGATTTTCGAATGCCTTTGGTTGCAGAATGATTCCTGGTATTGCGGAGATTTGCTATGAAGGCGCATATGAGGGAGCACGATTCAATGTTGGAAAGTTTCCCCCTCATGAACTGAGTGACTGGGCAAATTCTCGATGTATTGTTATCTGGGGTACTAACAAACATGAATCTAGTATTCATTGTAGGAAGGTCATTCAGGAGGCAATCGACAATGGGGCGAAGTTAATTGTCATTGATCCAAGAAAAACGCCCTATGCAGAGGTAGCAGATATCTACACCACAGTTAGACCAGGGACAGACGGAGCACTTGCACTGGGTATTGCGAATGAAATCATCACCAAGGATCTCTATGACAAGGAATTCGTTGAGAAACACGTTGTCGGATTCAATGATTACACACAGAGGGTCTCTCAATACGATAGAAAGAGAGTGAGCGAGATCACATGGGTTTCAGAAGACGCTATTAGTGAAATAGCAAAGACCTTCGCAACCCATGGACCTGCATTGATAACCACCGCTCCTGCAGGGATGAATCATTACACAAATGGAACTTGGGCAGCACGAGCAGTTCATAGTCTACTGGCATTATGTGGATACCTAGGAGTTTCTGGTGGAGGTTTCCAGTATCTTTCTTCTGATAATAGCCCATTCAATGGAAAAGCAGTGAGCCTAAGAGATCTTCTAGATGATTCTATAGAACCAGTAGTACCTTCTGGAACATACCTCCCTGATTATGTACTCATTAATGAAAAAAGTCCTCTAAAGATACTCGTTATTCAAGCTGCTAGTCCAGTAACTCAATGGCCAAACACAAAGAAAACAATTGAGGCGTTTGAGAAAATTCCTTTCAAAGTCTGCATTGACCTTGAACTTACTGATACCGCACGTTTATGCGACATCATACTTCCTGCAACCTTCATCTTTGAGCATGACAATCTGATCCATGCAGAACTTCATCGGATAGTCCAGTTCGCGCCTCAAATTGTCAAACCACGAGGAGAAGCACAGAGTGAGCTGGATATCTGGAAAGGAATTGCTGAGAGATTAGGCTTTGAAGAGCATTTTCAGATCTCCGAAATTGATGCAATTGAATTAGCATTAGACAGCGAAGATTGTAGGCATATGTCAATCGAGGAGCTTCGAAAACACCCAGAGGGAATTCGAACTAGTAGTCCAGGGATTCCTTTTGAGGGTTTCAAATTCAATACTCCATCTGGCAAGGTTGAGTTATACTCTCCAGAACTCGAAAATCTGGGTTTTGATCCACTACCATTTCATGTAGAACCTGAAGAGAGTTTAGTATCTAAACCCTTGCTGCATGAAAAATACCCGTTAACAATGATTTCGGGGAGATTGAGAACACGACTTCACTCTCAGTATACTACTGTCGAAGTAGGTGCAACAGTAAAGAGCTTCGCTCATTGTACTTCTTGCAAAAAATGCATAGAAGACTGTCCTGATGAAGCCATATCACTTGTTCAACCAAGCCCTCACCTCATTCAGAAGGGTATAGATCGCAACGATGAAACCTCTGCTAAACTTCGATTAGAGTTGGGTGAGCTAGTTGCAGGTCTGGCGGTTAATTTGCCTAGTGAAAAACTAAACATCCCTGCAGACATGACAGGTTTACTGATACCAATTTGGGATACTACGAAGTGCATTGGTTGTAGAGAATGTCAAGTTGATGTTTGTCCATACAATGTAGTTACAGATACAATTCACATGACTCCAAAGATAATGGCTGGTGTAAATCGCACATTCCTTAGAATGCATCCCGACACTGCACAGGATCTAAATCTAGAAGATGGAAACCGAGTTACTGTTGAGTCTGTTAGAGGTTCTGTAGAGTCTGTTCGACTTGAACTCACTGAGGATATCGACCCACGAGTAGTCTGGACTTCAGACGGATGGTGGCAGGAAGATGGAAATATCAATCTGTTAACAGATGACAAACATACGGCCTTCGGTAACACTCCGGGATTCAACTCTGTATTGGTTCGTGTGACAAAAGAGTAGGTCCCTTAGAATGTTGGTTTGTATTCTGGGGGAGGCCAATTCCCAAGTGCTTGGCGAGTGGCTACAATCTCACCGATGTGGAAGGCATTATGTTGTACAAAGACCATAAGAGCTGCGAAGGCTGGTACCTTAGGCCAAGCTGGCAAATCCTCTTTCGATTCGATGTTCTTAGTCAGTCCATCAGCTTCATCTAATCCTTTCTCAAATTTTTCAACTAAGGTAACCCAATCTTCATCTTTCTCTAGTTGTTTGTCAGTAGGCCAACTTGTTTCATTGTTCTTTGGCCAGTCAACAGATTCCTTTCTAAGAGCACTAAGCATCAAGTCTTGCCAAAAGACAATATGATGTAGAATATGCCAACATGAGTGTTCTCCTTTGGGAGGGACCATGCGAGCTGTTTCGGCGGTGAGTCCATTTAGTGCCTTCAGAGGGTCCAAATGAGTAAATTTACCTCTGAGACCGTTCTTAATTGATTTCTCCAATCTCTCGATCATATCAGGAGCATATACTTAGTTGCTGATGAATCTAATCATAATACGTGACACTATCATGAATTGAATAAAACGATTCATCAGAATCCTTCTTTTTCTTCTCTGTACCGTATTCAGGGAATAGAGTGCAAATACCATCAAACGAAAAAAGAGACATATCTGTTACATCATTCCCTCGCTCATCTTTGATGAACCAACCTGAATTTTTACGTACACTAACAAACTGCCAATGGTCTTTACAGGCTTGACCAAATGTAATATTTCCGTCGCCCATCACAATGAACTCGGGTCCATCATATCCATCTTTGATTATTCTCTTGCAAACAGATGGATCTCGAACTCTGGTCACTCTGGTCCCAATTCTACTGCCATGAACTATTCCACCCTTTAATGTGTCCTTTAATGTGAAGACAACAATCACAAGAATTACGCATCCTATGAATAGTATGAAGAGCAGCGGGTATGGTATTCCAATGTCAGGTAAAACGAAATCATCCATGAAATTAATAATATAATCTAAAGCCACATAAAGAAGTATACCTAACACTATTAGACAGATTGCCCCTTTAGACCCCATACTTCCACGAGTGTTACGTGCTTTTGTAATATGTGGGATTGGTGTACCAGGAAGTTTTCGTATACTCATAGAATGACCTCATGTTATCCATCGGCTGAAAGAATATAATCTTTCACAATATCAAAGTAATTTCAAATTAAGCAAACAGAAAAGATATTGCAAAGAGATAGATTGTACTCACTATGAGATGAAGTATTCCTAGTGGAAATGCAATCTTGCTGAAATTTATGAAACTGATGGGTTTGCCTTCGTCAGCAGCTAGACCAACAGCAATCATATTTGGTGCATCACCAAATGGAACTATGTAGCCGCCAATATTTGTTCCAACAACCAATGCCAAGGGCACGACAGCATTGATTGCACCAAGTTCTAGCCCGAGAGGAGCAAGGAGCGCAGCCACCGGTATATTGTCTATGATAGATAGTACTAGGCCTGGAACCCAAATCATGAGTGCAATTGCCAAGAAAACATTTTGTCCGATGAGAGCAACCATCCCATTAACAAATTCCGTGATGACATTAGCACTCTCTAATCCGGCAATAATACCAAAGAGACCCACAAGGAAAAAGATAGTATCCCAAGAAAGGTGACGAAGTAAGTCCTTGGCTCGTTCATGCGAAAAGACTAACATAGCTGATGCGACCAACATTGCGATTAGACTTGCTTCGACCCTAACTGCACCAATCGTGAATCCAAGAATAAGAACTGTCATTGCGATAAGTGATAGATAGAAGTCATGTCTTGATTTTATCATCACACTTGGTTTGATCATGAAGAGTACATTCCAGTCTGCCCCCTCATCTGATACGAGTTTATCCCCAAATTTCCTGAGTAATAATGGAACAGTAATTGCAAACAAAATGAGTGCCAGAGGCATGAGTACTACGAACATAAAACCTACTTCGATACCCGCTGATACGACGATAACGAGATTGGGTACAGAACCTACCATTGAAGGAATTGAGGCGAAGTTAGAAATTATGACTTCGGAAATCAAGACAGGTCTGAAATCCATATCAAGGCTTTTGCAAACCTCGACGGTGAAAACACCCATGACTAACATAGTTGGGAGTGGATCTAAGAATAGCGAGATTGTAAATACAAACCCCATGAATGTAACAAATATCTTTCTTGGATTTCCATGAGTCCTGTGTATCAATACCAAGGCGAT
>JABCTV010000194.1 GCA_018238205.1 Candidatus Thorarchaeota archaeon | reverse complement strand
TTTACTGGTTTGCATTTTGATATTATTTATCAAAAATTTAAAAAAGCCTTAGATTCGATGGAAACACTCCATATAGCTGTTCTTGATGAAATTGACATGTTATATCGTAAGAATACAGAATCACTATATATCCTTACTCGCATGAATAGTGACTTGAAGAAGTCAAAAATTAGTATAATCGGTATAACAAACGATGTTAATTTTAAGGAAACTTTAGATCCGCGTATTCGTAGTAGTTTAAGTGAAGAAGAAATCGTTTTTTCGCCTTATACTGCTGAACAGTTAAAGGACATACTTTCTCAAAGGACTGATGAAGCTTTCCAATCTGATATTCTTGAATATGGTGTGATTAATTTATGTTCCGCAATAGGTGCTCAACAACATGGTGATGCACGAAGATCTTTAGATTTATTACGTGTGGCCGCTGAGCTCGCTGACAGGAATAATGATCCTAAAGTTACAGAGGTACATGTCCGTAAAGCTCAACAAGTAATAGAGAGGAACACTGTTGTTGAAGTACTGAGTACCTTACCTATACAAACTAAAGCTGTTCTACAAGCAATTTTCATTGGAGAAGGAAACCCAAATGAAGTAACAACTGGAGATGTCTATGAAATCTATTCTAATCTCTGTAAAATTGTTAGACTAGATCAGTTGACAGCACGACGTGTTGGTGATTTAATAAATGAACTTGATATGTTGGGTATTGTTACAGCTCAAGTTATAAGTAAAGGAAGATATGGTCGCTCAAAACGTATTCACCTAACAGTATCTCTTGGTCAAGTCAAAGAAGTTTTGGAGAATGATTTTAGACTTTCGAAGGTTTTTGATCATGAACTGTGAATTTTGTTCAATTATCAAGACACTTTTTTTTTCTTACTCTAATATCTAAGAAAACTTTTATTTTATCTTTTCTTAACTAATTTTAATGAGTGAAATCTTTCTGCGATGCAAATATATTATATCTGGTGAGAAGTGTAACAAGATCATAAAAGATGGTTCTATACTGATTGAGGATAACAAAATCATTGCTGTTGGTAAATATGAAAAAGTAAAAACTCTTCTTTCTGGACATGACCAAATTAACAGATTACAGCATGTAGCAATCCCCTCACTGGTAAATTCACATACGCACCTTCCTGAAACATTGTTAAGAGGTATTTGTGATAATCAAAAATTGAAAAACTGGCTTTATGATTTCATTTGGCCTTTTGAAGCAAAACTATCAAAAACTGACGCCTATTTTGGCGCTTTACTTGGTTGTCTTGAACTTATTGAATCTGGTATAAGTGGTTTCATTGATCAATATTTCTATGCTTCCAGTATTGAGAATGCTGTGGAAGAGGCTGGAATTCGTGCGCTTATCTGTCCTTCAGTTTTTGATAATACTCCTGAATCAGGAGATTTAGATAAGACCTGGAAATCTGTTCAGAAGTTTCTTTTGAGCAAGAGAAATTCTAAAAACGGTCTGATAAAATATGGTATTGGACCACATGCACCTTATACTGTTCCAAAAGAGTATCTCCTGAATATTATTGATTTTGCTTCCAGATATTCCTTACCTGTTCATATTCACCTTTCAGAAACCCTGCATGAGGTAAAGGAATCATTAATAAAATATGATCTTTCCCCAATCGAATATATCCATAAAATTGGTCTAACTGATTTGAAAATTTTAGGAGCACATTGTGTCCATACAAATGAAAAAGATTGTAAGATAATGCAAACTACCGATTTTACTGTTTTACATAATCCTCAGTCAAACCTTAAAATGGCTAGCGGAATAGCACCAATTCACAAATATGCAAAAACGGGAATTAAAATTGCTCTTGGAACAGACGGAAGTGCTTCAAATAATGATCTTGGTATACTCGAAGAAATGAATATTGCAGCTGTTCTCCAGAAATATTTAGCTAATGATCCTACAGTAATGAACAATGCCTATACACTATCACTTGGTACTATCAGTGGTATGAGAACATTGGGAGTTGACACAGTTGGGTTATCAGAAGGCTCTCCAGCTGATATTACTATACTTTCACTTGAAAATAGCCATTCTTGGCCTCAAAATAACCCTTTGTCCAATATCATCTATTCATCATCTAGCTCAGACACTAGTGATTTGATAGTCAATGGAAAGTTTGTCTACTTAAATAAGAAACATCAAACACTTGATAAACACAAAATTCTTGATAAATGTTCTTCTATTTCACAAAGCATTCTTTCAGAAATGGGAAAGTAAAAATACTTGCAAGAGGGGAGTATAATGGCAATGAAGAATCTAGCCCTTTACTGAATTTAATGTTGAAGATCTTGAGTTCTGAGCCATTTCCAGACCAGAAACAGAAACACCACCAGCGTTAGCAGCTTTGCCAGGACCGAAGAGAACATCGTTCTCAAGGAAGAGTTCAACTGCTTCAGGAACGCAGGGCATATTTGCGCCTTCACCAACTGCCTTAACACCATTATCAACAAGCATCTTGGCTTCCGTACCATCAACTTCGTTCTGGGTTGCACTTGGCAGAGCAATATCACACTTGAGACTCCATGGAGAACCCTTCGCGGTTTCTGTGTAGTCTACTTTGAAGTGTTCAGCATATTCCTTGATACGACCTCTGCGGACATTCTTCAGGTCCATAATGTACTCAAGCTTCTCCTTAGTGATACCGTCAGGATCATGAATCCATCCAGAGGAATCACTTAGTGCAATAACTTTAGCACCTAGGTGGATACACTTCTCAGTAGCATACTGAGCAACGTTTCCAGAACCAGAAATAACAACGGCCTTACCCTTGAAGTCTTCGCCCTTTGTCTTGAGCATCTCCTGAGTAAAGTAAACACAACCATAGCCTGTAGCTTCAGGTCTGATTAGAGAACCACCCCAACCACCGCCTTTGCCAGTTAAAACACCGGTACCATGGATATTAGTTATCTTTCTGTATGCACCGTAGAAATAACCGATTTCACGTGCACCGACTCCAATGTCTCCGGCAGGTACGTCAATAAAGTGACCAATATGTCTGTAGAGTTCAAGCATGAAGCTCTCACAAAAGTTCGCTACTTCTCCATCGGTCTTACCTTTTGGATCAAAATCAGAACCACCTTTACCGCCTCCCATTGGAAGTGTGGTTAAGCTATTCTTGAAGGTCTGCTCAAATCCTAGGAATTTTAGCATACCTTGAGTCACGGTTGGGTGAAGTCTGAGACCGCCCTTGTAAGGTCCAATTGCTGAATTGAATTGAATTCTGAAACCTCTATTGACCTGAATCTTACCATCCTTATCTTTCCAAGGTACACGAAACTGAATAATACGCTCAGGTTCGGTGATTCTCTCTAAAATGGAGAATTCTTGGAATTTTGGATATTTTTGTATTGCAGGCTCTAGAGATTCGAGAACTTCCAGTGCAGCTTGATGGAAGACCTTCTGACCAGGGTCTTTCTCGACAACTCTATTGTAAACACTTTCTATGTATTTGTCCATATTTACACGCACCAGTAGTGTTAGACGAGTCGGCTCGGACTAAATTCTATACATAAATCAATCGGATGATACAAATTTACTAGAAAATAATGATTTGAAGTAACACGAAGAGTCATTAGAGGAATCATGAACTAACGAAGTGGGCCAAGAATATGTCATCGTTTGAACAAGAGTGGATTTCACCAGTCCTAAATTCATTCAAGAAAAAGAAAATTGAAGAATCCTACACAGTAATTCTTGGGTTAAATCCATTGGGGCAAGCACTATGTCGATATTTGTATGAGAAAAACCATTTCGAAACAGTGTTAATTTTCAACTCACCATCATTTTCTTCTTGGAATCGGTATCCTGTTGATGTGAAGGCTCCAGTAGTGCCTGTACACGGAATGGTGTCAGACGAAATCATGTTGATATTTGGTGATGTCATGGTCAAAGAGTATGATTGGATGACCGATATGCTGTTCTATCTTAGAGGAAATGTTCCTACTCGATTTGTAGTTTCAATGGTTACTCACGAAGGTCCAACTTGTGGTCAGGTTCTATCCAAGAAAGGAAACCATCTCCTAAAAAGAATGGAGATCCCGATTGGAAGAGCGGATTATTATGATGGTATCACTGCACCCCTAATCAGTGCAGGATATGTAGCAGGTCTCGACCCTGTAGTTCTGTTCATGGAAGAAACTCAAGACCAAGATCTAATTCTCCAAGTTGGTGATGTATCAGTTTCTCAATCGGAAGTAAATCATACTCTGGAGATACTTGACAAAGGTTTGGACATGAACCTCTCCTTTTAACAAAGTTAAGCTATTCTTCTGAACTTCTACCATATCCCTTACGAACTCTTCCACCGAGAGATTCGAAACGGTCTTCAATACTTCGACTACCAGAGAGTTGAGTATCACATTCATGACACATCAAGGCGCGTGTTTCCTTTGCGTCAACTATATTCCCACAAGAGATACAAGTCCAGAGACCTCCCTGTAACAGCTTGGTCTTCCTGAAAATTGCTCTGGCAATATCTCTTAATGAATCTGGACAGTCATGGGAAATACCTACTACTCCCTGTTCAGACCATTCACATAGAACAGATACAAGAGTAGTCATCAACTCAATAATTCGGGTTGTGCTATCTTCAATCTCAATCGAAGTTTCAGATTTCGTATCACGACGTGCATCAGTAATTCGAGACAGTATCTCTGTAAATGCAAAAAATGCAGGTGATGGAAACCTTTCCTTACCCCTTGCTTCGACCATCTGACCAAGCACAGCTGAAATCATGAGTGTTTGAGTATAATCTTCACGAAGTATTTTCTCGGTTTCCGAAACTATCTTTACAGGATCAATTCTGTACCTGTCAGGTTTGAGATTTTGTTCTACTGCTATTTTTTGTACAGACTCAATCAACCCACTTCCCTTTCGCATCATACGATTTATCCGTCTTGCGACAGTCTGATAGGTTAAACCCGCATCATCTGCAACCTTGTGTAACAGCTCTCTAGCAGTAAGACTCAATCAAAGCACAGCCTTTGGTGGCAGAAAGTTTATGCAAGACGGTCATTTTAGGTTATGCCTAATATGACAAACCTCATTAGGGTGTTCATTTGGGCCTCAATCGATGGTGCATATCATGAAGGATTATGATGTCATCTTGGCTAGTGGAGCAGAGCATCTTCAAAGGAGATTTGAGGAACTCGGTTTCCGTGTATATACTTCTGCGTTGAATTATGATCACAAGCGAATGTTTCCAAATAGTGACATCTATGTCAAGATAGGAAAAGTAGCGCAACTCTCGGATAGGAGGGTAGTGGTTGTTCAGAGCTGCACAGGCTCCGGACCAGCTGAAACCGAGCGATATAGTACATCAGATCGCGTTGCAGAACTTCTTCTTCTTCTGGATATGCTCTCTCGACCTCTAGAGGTTGAGAAGTGCGGCCACAAGCAATACAAGTGCAAACCAGTCGCACCACCAAAGCGAGTGGAAGTTGTATTGACTTTTCAACCATATGCACTTCAG
>JABCTV010000193.1 GCA_018238205.1 Candidatus Thorarchaeota archaeon | reverse complement strand
ATGGAACAACTACATGATGATACATCAGAAGAGTCAAGCAAAGTTGATGAGTCACCAGAACAAGACGATCCTTCAGTATGGTTCTTAGCTGCTGAATCTTTCTTAAAACAAGGAAACCTTGTGGATGCAGAAAAAGCCTTTCGCGGGGGGTTACGAATCGACCCGGAAAATGGAGATGCGTGGCTTAGTGTCAGTAGTTTGTTGATGGGAAAACACAAGTATGATGAAGCAATAGATGCATTAGAAATTGCAACCCAGCAATTGCCAACAAATTCTGCGGCATGGTATCAACTGGCATATTGCTTCCAGAAGTTGAACAAATGGAAGAAGGCAATTCAACCAATAAGGAATGCCATTAAACTTGAACAGAATAATCCAGATTACTGGATGTTGCTGGGCTTGTCAGAATTTCATTTAGGCAATTATAAGGATTCAGCTAAAAGTCTGCTAAGAACTTTGAGAATTTCTCCAAATCATAAGGATGCTTTGTTCTATCTAGCGATGTGTATGGAACGACGTGGAAATAGGAAACATGCATTAAGCCTGTACATCAAACTCCTAAACTTGGGATGTTTGCCTTCTGGAATGCTTGAACGAATGGCTGGTGCTTTTGAGAGATTAGATAGACCAAGCGAAGCCAGAGAATCCAGACGACTTGCAGGAGTTGCTCGTAAGGCGGGAATCAACTAAGCAACAAATCTAGCTGTGGTAGAATCTCACCAGCTTTCCCTGATAAGTGATAATCAACTGCAGAGGTTAGCGGTGTTCGTTCAATATTCACTTCTATTATTAGACCACCGCTCTGCTTTACAATGAGAGGAAAAGATGCAGCTGGTTGCACAAAGGAAGAAGTTCCGATAACTAGACAAACATCTGCTTTCTCCAATTCTTGATACACATTAGATATGGTATCACGATCCAAGCTTTCCCCAAACCATACCACATCGGGTCGTAGATTATTATCGCATTTCGGACATGGAGGAATTCCTTCTGCTGGAACATCTAACCGACCCTTGTAATCACATGAAACACATTTCAGTGCCCAGAGGTCTCCATGCACTTCATAAACAATAGTAGAGCCCGCTCTAATGTGCAAACCATCTACATTTTGTGTGATCAGAGATTTCAGGATTCCTTCTTGTTCCCACTTCACTAAAGTAAGATGAGCTGGGTTAGGATTACAATTTGCAATCAAACCCTGTCGCCAAGCATACCATTCCCAAACCAGAGAAGGGTCTCGTCTAAAAGCATCAGGAGTTGCTAATTCCATAGCATCGTAATTTCTCCATAAACCATCCTCACCACGAAATGTTGGCACATTGGATTCCTTTGATATTCCAGCACCAGTTAACGCAACCATGTAGTCTGCGGTAGCAATGACATCTATGACTGACTGAAGCATCTTATCTTCCATCATTACACACGTTCTTCTCTTACATATTGTAACTTAAGACTGTTCGTTAAATCAATGGTGTCAGCGCCAGCAATCTTATTAGGCGAGTTCCATAAAAGAATAACTATTGTGAACGATGTTCAATGAGGGATTATAATGTCAACAACTGAGAAGAAGCAAACCAAAAGAAGAACGTGGATGATGCCACAAGAAGTCGAAGTTTGGTACGTCCTTCCAGCACTCAGACGTGAACTAGCAAAGATGATGAAGACTAAGACCGTTCAAAGGGTGGGAGAAGACGGAAAGAAGAAAGAGCATAAAATCACTCAAAAAGAAATTGCAAAGATGCTCGGGGTAACAGAGCCCGCTATCACTCAGTATTTACTGAAGAAGAAGGGTCGCAGGTCTCGAGGGGACCAAGTATCCATTCCTGAAAAATTCCTAGGCGAACTTGGAAAGTCTGCAGATGCAATGATAGAACAATATGAGAAGAGGGGAGCAGATGATGATATGTTCGAAGTTATGACTCGTGAAATCAACAGAATGATCAGAGTGATACGAGATGCTGGAACAATGTGCGATTTCCATAGGCAATTCTCTGCACATGTTAAAGACAAATGTAGTGCATGTAAAGATAGATAATAACGAAGGTTTTATCCGAATGTGACAATTCGGTGATAGTTATCTGGGGTGACCATAAGTGAACGGAGAAATCATTGTAACCATCGAAGACTCATTTGGAATAGTAAAAATATCAAGACCAGAAAAGCTAAACTCGGTTACAAAGGAGATGCTTGAGTCATTCAGCGAAAAAGTATCAGCTATTGCTAATGACCCAAAGATCAGAGCGATTATTTTCACAGGAGAGGGTGAGAAATCCTTCTCAGCTGGTTTTGACATTGAAACAGTTACAGGGCTTGAGGGACAAGCCTCGACAGATTTCTTCAAATTGCTTGAACGTACTATTCGACTTATCAGACAGAATAGAACTTGCATTACTGTAGCAGCTGTCAACGGATATGCCATTGGATTTGGTGCTATGGTGTCAATTGCTTGTGACTTCAGGATATTCTCGGAGAATGCAATATTCCGACTTCCTGAGGTTGACTTAGCAATCTTTCCAGGAGCTGGAGCAGCTTCCAATCTTTATCACTTGGTAGGACCTTCACGAACTAAAGACATATTGATGACAGGTCGAAAGGTTTCAGCAATCGAGGCTCAACAAATAGGACTAGCAGACAGGTTGGTCAAGCAAGATGAGATAATGGAAGAAACCATGGAATTTGTCCAAGAACTATTGAAGAAGGATCCAAAGATACTCATGAGAACAAAGACCCTTGTGGATGCGATGACCGGAAAAGACCTCGAAGAAGCAGATGAACTTGAAACCATATATCTCGATGAGTGGCTTCGCGAAAGATAAGTCTTAACTGCGTTCATACCAAACCCTACACCCATTTGTTTAAGAGGAAGATACGAGTCATTAAAGGCTCCTCACAAAGAGATGATTATCATGGCTAAGAAAGCAATAGTTGCAATTGGTGGAAATTCACTCATCAAAGACAAGGACCACAAGTCAATCCCAGACCAGTATGCTGCCACAGCTGAAACCTGTAAACATATTGCGGATATGATTGAGCAAGGTTGGGATGTTGTTATTACATCAGGAAATGGACCTCAGGTTGGATTCATACTAAGGAGATCGGAGATAGCTGAAAAGGAACTTCATCCAGTTCCTCTGGATTACTGTGGTGCGGACACACAAGGCGCTATTGGATACATGATTCAAAGAGCTATGTATAATGAATTCCACCATCGCAAAATGGACAAGCATGTGGCATCAGTTGTTACTCAGGTGAGAGTTGCTAAGGACGACCCAGCTTTCGAAGCTCCCGCAAAACCCATTGGATCATTTATGGATGAAAAGGATGCTAAGAAGAAAGCTGATGATGAAGATTGGATTGTGAAGGAGGATTCAGGCAGAGGCTGGAGACGAGTAGTTGCTTCACCCAAACCAAAAGAAATCGTAGAGCTCCCAGCAATCAAAGCTTTAATTGAGAGAGGAATAGTTGTTTACGCAGTTGGTGGCGGCGGGATTCCAGTAGTAGCGGATGAAAATGGATACTTGAAGGGTGTTGCAGCAGTCATTGACAAAGATCATGCATCAGGTCTCCTTGCAAATGGATTAGATGCTGATGTGCTCCTCATCTCCACAGCAGTAGAAAAAGCATACTTGAACTTTGGTAAGGATAATGAAGAACCAATAGATAAGATGGACCACCTGGAAGCTCAACGTTACATTGCAGAAGGGCACTTTACTCCAGGAAGCATGAAACCTAAGATTGAGGCGTGTGTTGAATTTATCAAGAATGGTGGCGAATTGGCAATCATCACAGATCCACCTAACATCACTCGAGCATTGAATGGTGAAACTGGTACGAGGATTGTGAGAGGTTTTGCAATACCTCCAGCACCTGAACGAAGATAATCGTACAAACCGTTACATTAATCGTGTAGCAAGCTCCAGACTTTGACGATGCAAAATGAGTCCAGAACAAGTTTCAACTGATAAAGCACCTAAAGCAATAGGTCCGTATTCACAGGGTATCAAAGCAAATGGATTTGTCTTCTGCTCAGGACAGATTCCTGCAAATCCAGAAACTGGCGAGCTGGTAACAGGATCAGTCACCGAACAGACAAGACAATCTTTGTCAAATGTCAAGGGAGTACTTGAAGCAGCAGGTTCATCGATGAGTAAGGTTGCAAAAGTCACGGTTTTCCTGAAGGACATGAATGACTTTGCTGAGATGAATGCAGAGTATGCAAAGTGGTTCTCAGATCCACCTCCGGCAAGAGCAGCTGTAGAAGTTGCCCGTTTACCAAAAGATGTTGATGTAGAGATTGAAGCGATAGCTGAACTCTAAGAAATCACTTCTGCTTGTAGGTGATTATATACCCACATAGTGACATGAATTTGCATGCTGTGAGAACGCGCACTTGCAGTATTGCATGATTCATTTGGGAAATGAGAGCATGTTAGCCGTGCCACTGCATACACCTTGAGAACAATTCATGCACACAATCCCAAGGCTTTTATCTAGGTCCGACTGGTTCAACCATGCATATCGGATAGTGGTGTGACCTATGGATTCAAGCCAAATCAAACCAGTAACAATTTTGATTGTCGCTCTATTAATAGCAGGTGCAGCAATGGCAGCCGTCATTATCCTGCAACCTACTGACAGCTCGTCAGACTATCACGTTGAAATTGTCGGAAGTAATGGAGTTTCTCAAAATGTAACTCTTGCAGAAATGATGTTGATGGACAGTGTGTCAGGAAATAGCTCTTATGAAAACACATACGGGAATGTGAGAGGAGTTGGAGTGTATAAGGGAGTCAAGATTTCGGACTTGGTGAATTTAGTTGGAGGAGTGGATGAAGGCTACGTTGTAAGAATAATTGCAGAGGATGGTTATAGTCAGACATTTGAAAGGTTCAAAGTATATCCAAATCTCACAATATGGAACTTACAAGGCGATATGATTCTAGCCTACGAGTATGATGGACTCACAATACCAGAATACGAAGATGGAGCTCGACTTGCATTCATCCCTGAGGATGGTTACTATTCCAGCGCAGATGCTAATGCCACCTCAGAACAGGATACATCAGCAGCTGGACCTCAATGGGTTTCGAATGTAGTCCGTATTGAGGTATTAGAGAATCTCTACACTGCAACATACAGCGTTTCGGAAACTATGTTGAGAGCGCTTCCATCAATTACAGGTGAAGGCGGATACAAAAAATCATCTGGAGATATCATAGGCCCCTTCAATTTCACAGGTGTTTCATTCAGCATTTTGCTTGAGCAATTTGCAACAGTTCCAGAGGATTATGTTCTGATTGTTCGAAGTAGTGATGGTTATACAAGTGAATACACAAAGGCAGTTGTTGAGGGTGATGTGAATGGGTACACGCCTTTAGGAGATCCGTTAGATTCCATCAATTCAACAATGATACTTGCATATGAACAAGATGGGAGTCCCATAATAGATGGAGGGCCATTGAAGATAGTCTTCCTAAATGAGGATGGTAATCTTACAGATGGCTTCAGATGGGCCAAGAATG
>JABCTV010000044.1 GCA_018238205.1 Candidatus Thorarchaeota archaeon | reverse complement strand
GGTGAGGGTGATGTTCCCATGGCAATCATGCCCAATACTGACGAGATTACATTACTTCAACAAGATGGCTTCTTCAAAAGAGAGGAACTTGTCGAGGCAATGCAAATGGGTATTAACTCCTGTAAATATTTGCATGAGCTTCAGAAGGATGCGCTAAAACGAGTCTATGCCCGGAAACCCTCGGATGGCGAGGGTGAAGAATATGAGGATGATCTCGAAACAGACCTCGGAGACGCTGAAATAATGGGGGATGAATAAAATGGGTGATTATAGTACAGAAACAATCGGTCACATTGATCGTGCGTTCATTCGCGACCTTTTACGTAAGGGTGAAAGACTTGATGGACGTGCAAATGGTGAATATCGTGAAATCAGTATCGAGGCTAATGTAGTACCAGCTAAGGCAGAAGGATCAGCACTCGTACGACTGGGTGATACCAGTGTTGTCGCAGGTGTTAAGGTCCTAGTGGGCGAACCATATGCTGACTCTCCTAATAAGGGAGTTATGATGGTAACTGCAGAGATGTCCCCAATTGCTTCACCACTATTCGAGCTAGGACCTCCAAAGGAACCAGCTATCGAGCTTGCTAGGGTTGTTGACCGTGGTGTTCGTGAATCAGGAACTGTAGATGTAGAAGCTCTCTGTATTGAAGAAGGCAAGAAAGTTTTCATGGTATTCGCGGATGTATATCCAATGGAATACGATGGTAATCTTATCGATGCATCATCAATTGCAGTGAATGCCGCCCTCATGACAACCAAATATTCTGAGATGAAGATGGAAGATGGCAAAGCAGTTGCTACTGGCAAAATGCTGAAACTTCCAATCAAAAATATCGCCATTGAACACACAGTGTCAAAGATTGGTGAAAACCTGATAATCGACGCAAACCTCAGAGAGGAATTTGTTCAGGACTGCAGACTAACAATGGCTGTAGACCAGAATGAAAACTTCACAGCTCTTCAGAAGGGTGGAGGAAGCGGTCCGATGTCACTTGATCTTGTGGATCAGGCCATGGGAATGGCTCTTGATAGTTCAAAAACCATCAAGGCAGCAATCGACGAGGCTGTAAAAGGCGTCGAGTAAGTTTAGAGGGATGCTCTTGATATTCGGGAGCATCCTATCTATTCTTCACAACGTAAGCCTAATAAGAGAATCAAACGGGCGACTGTTAGGCTCCAGAGCCAAGTCATGTTTCACGTATGAAACATAAGCCCTACAAGGAGATAATTAAATTGGCACGAACCAAAAAGGTTGGTAGCACTGGTAGATTCGGTGCAAGGTACGGCGCTAAACTACGTCGCCGAGTCCTTGAGATAGAGAAGAAAAGGAATGAACCGACTCGTTGTCCAGCTTGTGCTACAAGAGCACTCAAGAGAAAGGCTGTAGGTCTCTGGATATGTAAGAAATGCGATCTGCTATTCGCAGGTGGTGCCTACGTTCCATTTACTGATGCTGGAAAGGCAGCAAAGAGAGCAATTGCTCAGAGAATTGCTGGAGATTTCTTAGCCCTCCGTGATGATGAGGACGTTGAAGATGTTCTTGAATTCCTTCCTAACATTGAAACAGAGGGAGAAGAGGTTGTTCTCGATGCAGAAACAGTTACAGCATCTGAGGATGTCGATGTCGAAGAACCTCTAGAAGTAGAAGAGTAATCTTGAGCCGAATTGACTTGCCGAGGATTCTTATCACAACTTCGCGACGGACTTCTAACCGAGTTCGTACTTTTGCACGTGACCTTTCGTCAGTTCTTCCTGGAACCGAGCGTTTCAATCGTGGCGGAATGGGCCTTACCGAACTTACTTCTCGAATTCGTCAATCTAATGCACAAGCAGCACTCATAATTTCTATTTGGAGAGGTAACCCTGGTGAGTTGACAGTTCTCTCTCCACAGGGTGATGAAATATTAAAGTTAAGACTTGAGAGCGCGCTCCTTCGTCGAGAAATAGACCCATCAAACAAGGGAAGAGTGGGGACTATCGAGGGTGTAGGAGTTAAGAGTGGAAGCAGCGAACGAGTGTGGAACCTCGCTAGGGATTTTGCTACATTATTGAGTTTGAACATCAAGGAATATTCTGACCCTTCTGAAAGTCGTACAGAAAAAAATAGAGCATTACTCTGGTTTGAAGACGCTCCCACTGAAAAAATCCTGTGGACTCAATATAATACGAAAGATTTGTCTGAAATTGGTCCAAGAATTCGTGTGAGCTCAGTTAGGAGATTAGGTGAAAATGAGTCAGAGTGATGTCAAGGGAAATTCTATACTTGAAATACCATTAGAATCTGAGCACATAGCAAAGATTCTTTATTCTGCATTATTACCTGAAACCGAATCTATTCCTTCTGAAAGAGCAATCACAAGTATTTCTGTGAAAGGCTCGTCCCTCATCGTTGAAATTATCGCTAATGACCTCACTGCAATGCGTGCAGCACTCAACTCATATATTGCATGGATTTCGGCTTGTATGAAAACAATCGAATCAATTGACGAGTCCTGATGCAAAACCTTAAGTCACCAGTCCGAGGGCGCAATCTGAAATAGCACATATACTAATTTTGGGAGATACTAGAAAATGGCTCAGAATATACCGCCCGCATTGGAAGCAGAATTGCAAAAGTTTGATTCAATGCGAAAAAATCATGAAACGCTCACTGCTATGACACAAGGACTTCAAAGTGAAATGACGGAAGTCACTGGGACTCTCGAAGAACTGAAGAAACAACCTGATGGCACAGTTACCTACAAGGCTGTTGGGCAGGTCATGTTCAAGGTAGATAAACCAACATTAACCGCAGATCTTGATGATAGACAGAAAACTCTGGAAATGCGTTTGGCCTCTACAAAGAAGCAACTTGATGGTCTGACTGAGAAGCTACAAGAGCTCCAGAATAAGATACAACTAGAACTTTCCAAACAGAATTTACGCCTTCAGTGAGAAAAATGAGTACCATTATCGATATCGGACTTCCTGACATCTCTGAAGATATTATTGAACAATTGGCAGAAGAATGTGAAGTCCAAGTTTCAGATTTCATTAAAAACAAGATACAAGAAAAGAGTCTAGATGTCCTATTCATCACTTGTTCTCTCAACCTGCTAGATGGTCAACTTGATGTAAACCTAGATATCGATATCAGCCAAGCCTTTGATACAGGTCACAATCTTGATGACCTACTTCAGGAAGCCGTGGATTGCGGAGTGGAGTGGCTTGAGAAGAAACTGATGGGGATGAGAGGAAAATGAACCTGAGAGAGCTTCTTTCAGAATCGATGAAACCTCTGATAATGGGACATCAAAATGCAGATCCTGATGCTGTTTGTTCAATGATTGCTTTTTCAAGACTCTATAAAACGATTAATCCTGAAGGAACTCCTATTCTGATGGCTGATGATCTTAGCCGTCTTTCAAAACAGGTCCTAGATATTTTTGAACTGAAAGACGAGATTCTAGAGCAACCTGAAGCTGATTATGATCTAGTCATTATGTTGGATACAAATAGCAAGCTACAGCTAGGAACCGACTTCCAAGATATCCCCTCCGATCCAAACAAGACAATTGTTATCGACCACCATGAGCCTAATCCCGACGTGGGGGCAATTGCAGAACATAGGCTTGTCAAGAGTGAGCGCTTCTCAACTTGTGAAATTATGGTCGATATTTTCCAAGACCTTGAAATCGAGATTGATTCTGACACAGCCAATCTATTACTTGCCGGGATTCTGTTTGACACACGTCGATTCATCTATACTGACTTACGTACCTTCCAGATTGCCATCGAATTAATCAACTCTGGAGCTGACTATGACAAATGTGTAAAATCTTTACGGATACGTCCTAATCGTTCTGAGAGAATTGCACGTCTGAAAGCAGCGAGTAATGCTAGAATTCATCTCTTTGGTGAATGGGTGATTGCAACCTCTGTAATCAACGCTTTTGAGGCAAGTGCCTGTCGAGGATTAGTTGAGATGGGTGCAGATGCAGCAATCATAGGTGGAAAACCAACAAAGAAGAAAGTCCGGCTTAGTTCCCGAAGTACCCGTGAGTTCTACGAGAGAACAAATATCAATCTGGGAACTGATGTAATGGAACCCCTGGGAAAAATAATCCATGGAAAAGGTGGGGGTCACGCAAATGCTGCAGGTGCCAATGGAACAAAGAATTTGAGTGCAGCACTTGATAAGGCGGTAGAACTGATAAGGGCCGCTGTAGAAAACGCAACAGAAGAATCTTAGGAGGTATCTATGAGTGCCACTTGTTGAGCTCAATGATTTTAGCTTCAAGTACTATGGAGCTGAATCTCTAGCACTCAAAAAGATAGACCTCATAATCGAAGAGGGCGAGTATGTTATAATCACAGGACCTAGTGGTTGTGGAAAGACTACATTATGTAGAACAATTAATGCCCTCGTGCCACAGTTTCACCGCGGCTATATTTCTGGGAATGTCATTATTGATGGAAAGAACACACGAGAGCACACCGTTGCAGAACTATCCTCAATTGCAGGATTAGTCTTTCAAGAGCCAGAGAATCAGCTTGTTACCCTCAATGTAGAGAAAGAGATTGCATTTGGACCTGAGAATCTTGGAGTTGAACCAACTGAAATAAGACGTCGAGTCGAGGAGCTCATCGAGCTACTTGACCTTGAACATCTTAGGGAAAAACATCCTCACGAAATGTCTGGGGGTGAACAGCAGCGTGTGGCTCTGGCTGCAACTCTAGCACTTAAACCCAAGATACTTGTTGCTGATGAACCCACATCTAATCTTGACCCACGAAGCGCGGAGGTCATTCTTGACATCATATCTAGTTTGAACAAACGGGATATGACCGTTATTCTAGTCGAGCACCGTTTGGATCTCGTATCAAAGGATGCAAGTAGGATTGTTTTGATGGATAAGGGAAGTATTGTTGCTGATGGTCCCCCTAGAGAAATATTGGCCCAGGATCTTTGCCAGGAGATTGGTATTGGTGTTCCTAAGGCGACACTTGTCTATAAACGTCTAAAGGAGCATGGTATAGACCTGGAAAGTATTCCTCTAACAGGAGATGAACTTGCAGGGTTGGTAAAGGAGGCATCCTCGTAATGATTATGATGGAGGATGTTCATTTTGCTTATGATGGGCTCTACACCGCCCTTCAAGGTGTATCCCTTCAAATTGATGATAGTGAGAGAATAGCGATTATGGGTAGTAATGGTGCAGGGAAAACAACGTTAGTAAAACATCTCAATGGGTTGCTTCGCCCTAACAGCGGTCGGATTATTTTTGATAATGTTGATACTAAGCACTATTCTGTTGCTGAGCTTGCACGTGAGATTGGTCTAGTGATGCAAAACCCTGATCATCAACTCTTCCTCGATAGTGTGGAAAAAGAAGTAGTATTTGGTCTGAAGCAGCTTGGTTTCTCTGAAGATGAAATCAAAGAGCGGACTGAGAGAACTCTTGCGAGTCTGGGGCTTGAGGGATTATCAGAGAGGTCTCCATTCACTCTGTCAGGTGGAGAACGAAAACGTGTTGCACTTGCTTCAGTGTTAGCCACAGAACCACGAATATTGGCTCTTGATGAGCCAACAATTGGACAAGATGCCCGTCAGAAGGAGAAACTGGCGGAGATGCTGATGGGACTGAACGAAAAGGGTCGAACAGTCATTGTAGTTACACATGATATTGAATTTGTAATTGAGAACTTTCCACGAACAATAGCAATGGCAAATGGGACTATCATTGCTGATGGACCAACGAATTCAGTCCTTAGTAATGATAAAGTCATTAAGAAATGCTCACTCACAGCTCCCCAACTTACACAGGCTGCTAGATCACTTCACGAGATTTTTCCAAAAGTACCAGAACGACTAACTCTCCTCTCAGAACTTGAAAATGAAATTGTAAGAGTATTGGGAGGTGCATGATATATCATTTCTTGAAGTATTTCAGTACACACGACAAGACTCGATAGTACATCGCTTAGATCCTAGAGCAAAGTTGTTCCTTTCAATTGTTCTTGCTGTGATATCATTGTTATTTCTGGAGATATTTCCATTACTCATTATAATCAGTGTTCTTATTCCAATGATGTCTGCTGCCAAATCATTAAGACGATGGCTTCGAAGTATGAAGGGGCTATCAATTCTTCTGATTTTCATATTGATTTTTAATACACTACTCTCAACTTTTCCGAATCCTCTCAATTACTCAATCGCATTAATACTCCGGTTAATTGCTTTGATGACATCATTCTCAATCTTCTTCCTGACAGTACATCCTGATGAACTCTCTCAGGCGCTGATACAAATGAGAATCAAATTCGAGTTTGCTTTCGCTATGAGTATGGCAATGAGATATGTGCCAACTCTGGGACAAGAGGCATATGCCATTATGGATACTCAAAAAGCACGTGGAGTTGAGCTTGACAAAGGAAATATCCTTACACGAATTCGAAACATAGTGCCAATAATAGTCCCACTCATAATTGTATCAATACGTCGTGCACTCTCTATAGCTGAGAGTATGGAATCAAGGGGTTTTGGAGCAAGTAAGAATCGGACCTACATGGAGAAGCTTTCATTTCAAAAACGTGATTGGGCAGTATGCATTATCTCTTTGGTAGTATTGATTGTGGTGATTTACATTCGACTCAATATTCCATTACCCGATTGGAGTATACCCTTCTAAGATACACTGCCAATCCTCAAAATAGGGTCATGAGTTCATCGGGTTATTATTTATCAGAAAGAATAACAATCACACAACCACACTTGGTAGGTGAAATCATGGTACAATTACCCAAGAGAAAGAAGTATGCAGTAAAGGATGTCATGAACGACTTAAAGAAAATTGGGCCAACTCCAAGTGTATTGCGTAAAATTGGTTCACAGCTTGTCTATTATGAGTGGACCTGTTGTAAGGATTTATTGAGTGATGACCACCCTGTCACATCAAATCTTTCCGATCTTCTGCAGTTCATGGAGCGTGATTATGAGCAGCTAGTTGTATCCGGAGAATTGTGGCGAGTGAAAGACACACCTCAAGCAGCAGTGAACGATTTTCTCAAGGGACGTTCCAAGGAGTTTCTGGATTATACGCTTGATAGACCTACAGACTTCATATACGGGCTCCTAAAAACTGTAGATAAGGACCGGAAAGCGGAAATGAAATATTTCCGGAAATTAGTGAAAGTTGTCCGTAAGGAAATAAAGGATGATAAGGATAATCCCAACCTCTGGTACAAACTTCGAATTGTACTCTGGATTGCAGAAAAATATAATGAGTCAAGCGAAGCTTTCAAGACAGCTAAACAATTGGGATGGTCATTAGAGAACAGTGCTCTTGTTGCACTTTGAACTGCTAGACAGAATCGATATTGCATATTGGTAAGATGTATATGTTACTTCAGTTTCGCTAATACGGGGATAAAAGATAAATCCGAAATCTAGTAAATCATTGAAACCGTCTGTACTCAGAAATGCTTCTGGCAATCTTGTCACAGTCACTGCAATAACTGTTGATGATAAGAATCTGTACGCCTCTGACAGTGATGGTGGCATAACGGTTTGGGATAAGTCAAGTTTTGATTCACCAAAAGTCATTCCTGGTCAGACAGCGACCCAGATAATATCGTTGTTTTCTGATGGGCAGTATCTCTATAGTGGAAGTATTTCTGGAGATCCTGAAGTTCGTGTTTACAATACTGATTTAGATCTTATTGAAGTGCTAAAGGGGCATGTTGGAACAGTCTTTGATATTGCTGCAGACTCTCATCATCTTGTTACTGGCTCAGGTGATGCTACTGTAAAAATCTGGAAAAAGGATGATTGGACAAATATTAGATCAATAACGGCTCAGACCCATTTTGTACTATCTATTGGCTTAGATGAGAAGTACATCTACGCTGGAGGTATTGATAACTGTACCAATATTTTCTCTCGAAGTGATTTTCGGAGGATAACATCTCTCTATGGTCATGATGCTAGTATCTTCTCTTTAACTGTAGATGAGAAGTATGTCTATTCAGGTTCTGGCGAACTCTGGTGGGGTGGTCCTGGTTCTCCAAGACCCCCGGAATTCGAAAGCGCTGTGAGAGTGTGGGATAAGAAGGATTGGAATTGTGTACAAGTATTGAAAGGTCATAGTGACAATGTGAACGCTGTAGGAGTAGACAAATCGTACGTATATTCTGCATCTGATGATGGCACAGTGAGAGTGTATTCAAAATCGGATTGGAAAGAAGTATTTACTGTAGACTCAGGTGTGGGACGAATCATAGATTTTACCCATGATGATGATTATGTTTACTTTGGATGTGCAGATGGCAACATTCGATACATTCGTAAAGCAGATTTGAGTGACTAGAAAAAGCCTACTGGTTCAATTGGATGCAGAAAAGCCTGAAATTCTAATGCTCTTCCTTCAGGATCTTCAGCAAAGAATTGGTAGATTTGATACTTGTCATTCTCCACTGGTTTTGATGTGGAGATATGCTTGAGCTGATTATACATTGTGTCAACGTCTTCCTTTGCTGGATAAAACAGAGTAATCATACCTTCAGTTTCTGGAGAATCACGCTCACAAAATCCCAGTAATAGATTTCCATGATTGAGAATCACGCATTCTGCTTGCTCCAACCAGACACGCAATCCCATTTCATTCACATAAAAATTCACGATGTCCCGAAGCATGGTTGTTCGAAAGAATATGATTCCTGCCATTCCAATCACCGGCGTTTTGGTCCTCTCATAATGCATCTTAATCATATTCTAATCAATTCTTCGTCATTTTCCTCTACCGTTTCAAAAACGCATCTCTTGCTTCTCTTTTGAGCTGTTTTTCCATATTATTTTGACCAAATCTTATGATTTCAGTTCACGCAGATACATATCCAATCGGGAGTAGTACTTTCTAGTTAAGAAATACAGGAGATTGCTACTATATTGACTATTCGATCAGGAAGAACTCCCAAAAGCGCAATTGCAATACTCGGAACACTATTCGATCATGGACCAATGTGCCCTCTAGAGATTAGCAATAAGCTCAACATGGCTCCCCGTACAGTAAGTTTTGCCTTACGTAAACTACTAGGTAATCAGCTACTAAGAAAAATTCCAAACCTCTCCGATATGCGACGTCCCAAGTATCATGTAAACATGGAAGCTGCAAAGGACCTTCTTCAGCAATACAATGATTCTGCTTTCAAATCTCATCCTTCTCCCCATGCTTGGCGTCAGAAGATGTGATTGTGTTTGTATCTAAAGGAGTCATCCTAAACCAAGCATTTTTCGAACGATTTTCATGTAACCGTTTGATGTTAGTCCGAGAGTTCCAAGAGGCACTCTTTCATCGATGCCATGGAACATAGCCACAATCTCTACAACTTTTCCCGTTCTAGTTTTGAACCAAAATCTTCAGAATCAATCCCATACGACGAAAGATATCGTTCAACAGTTCGAATTGTTGTTAATCTCAGCATCTAGAGGATTTTCCATTGAAATGCATTATTCAGAAGCTAATCTCTCGTTTTTTTACATTCTTGATGTTTGGTTCGTCGGATTCTGAGCTGTGCTCCTCACGCGTATAGATATTCACTCTCTACTCGTTATTTCATAGATCACACAATGAGATGATAGATATGTTGCATGGAATCCGATTACCGAAGAGTGCTCTTGTAGTACTACAGTTTCTAACAAAGAAGGGCCCACATCCTCCAAGAATCATCAGTAAGGAGGCCAAGGTGCCTCTACGAACTGTGACTTTTGCATTAGATCGTCTCGTCGATACAGAGATTTGTCAGAAAATTCCCAATCTTGGAGATATGCGTCGTACGCTCTACGCAGTAAATTTTGACAAGGCACAGGCAGTATTTACCCACTATGGTTTGGCGAGGGCCTAAACACGAGGAGCTCGATTTTATGTTAATAGCCTCAGAATTACTCCATCTATATAATGAGATAATTTCTGGACCTGTTGTTTCAGACACATGTATTTCCGGTGAATGTGTTTCTATGTTGTATGAAACTTCATGGGTTAAAGTGATGGTTGTTCGTTACCAAGTTGCCCCGGACATATGTTCCATCGAGGTTGAAATTTCATTTCCTGACTGTGTCATTGAAGTTGTTTTCCCTTCCTCGATATCATCACAAGAACATGCTCACGAATATATTGAAAGTACCGTTGATCATCTGAAATATTTGCTTAAACTAAAAGACGCAGGTTTCTCTTTGGGTATTCTCTCTTTGGAAGGGATTTGGAGTGCAGTTCTGCAAATTAAAGGGAATCCAGATGTGAAGTTGTTTGAAGATATCCTTCCTCCTGAGTTTGAATAATTGGTTTATCAATGAGTTTCTGGAGCTGAGATATCTGGATGTGAGTTGCATAAAATAGGTTAATTTATAATCTCTCACGTTTTAGAGTTGCATGAAATTGGTTAACTCCTGATTGAGGTTTACTGTCATGTTCTCTAATTTCCGTTATCCTACTAAACAACAGAATATCATCTGGTTGAAGCGGCGCAGTAGGATTGCTCCCTCCGTTATTGCAAAAGAGCTGGATGTATCACGTCCATTTGTTAGCCAAGCCCAGAAAATTGCAGAACAAAGAATCGAAAATCTTCTACTTGCGGCTGCTCAGATGAACAGAATTACTATCAACCACATAAGTCCTGAATTTGGTTTTGCTTTAGGGTACAATCCCGCAAACGAATCGAATACCTACATTACCTATTCACCCGAGTTCAGGGTACAAGTATGGTTTGATCACGAGGGAGATTGCCATAGTTGTGAGTTGAATTCCGAATGTGATAGAATACTTCGGGGACTAGCGGTGGAATGGGGTTTCTCAATTCCAACAAAGATGGTACCCACACAGGTGGCTAAGACTCTTTTTGATAAAATCATGAGGCGATTAGGATGGGAGTAGAGAAACCAAAGAGTAGACTGTCTGCTATTGTTACGAGAGCGTGCCGTTTGCCACGAAAAGTTGCAGGTAGAGTAAGCGATCTGTCCGATTCGATATCCAAAGAGCATCTCAAATTAATTCAATCACAAAACAATTTTCCTTACAAATATGTCACGGTAGCTATTCTTTTCCTGCTCTATCTCCCATTGATGCTATCTTTCACCTATGTTATTCCTCCTCAAGTTGAATTGACATTAGGTAGTGAAGTGGATACCGTACAACATTGCGATATTATCCCAATATCTGAAGAAGGTGTTACACATGCCTTGCTTCTTAACAACACTCCATTTTCGCTCACAGATGACTGGGAACTGGGTTGGGGTCTTAGATGGATGGAATATGATATTAATCGATATGGGCACAATGAATCAGATGGATATCATTTCACATCTTCCACTCTTGAGTACTCAAATATCGTATTGACACGTGTGATGCAGATTCCGCTTTTCAACTACTCTGATGTTACTGTTTCAGTTGAGATTGAAGGAATCTCAGGAGGTGCCGCAACTTACCTTGAAGTCTTCGTTGATGATGCTAGGGCGGTTTCAGAAGCTGTTATTGTTCCAAACCAAATCCATCAGGTGAACGTGTCCGCGCCTCTTGAAGAAGCAAGGCTCGAAAGTAGTTCGTGGCTTGGTACGGTAGTGTGTCGCTTGCAAATAGGATTTTCTGAGGGTGCCCATGTTATACTTCGAGGTATCGTAATTGGTGCTGAATTCACTGGGAAGATGAGTCGAGTTCAATTTGATATTGAAAGTACAGAGAATGTCAGCTTATATGAAAATCCATCCATGAAATACCTTGAATATTCCCCTCAAATCATGATTGTTCAGAACAATGATTCAAGTTCTGTGGGAAAATATTCTCCATGTCGGGTGGATGACGAAATATATCTTCCACCTGGCATCTATGAAGGTGTTACATACTGGGATTTTGGTGATTCAGACAGCTCCGAACCATCTAATTCTTCTTTATGGGGACCTGATGTTAGTTTTATAGTATCAGAAGACACTGCTTTGGAGATCAATGTACGACTTTTCGTATTGAAACTAGACATTGATGTTTCTCCTTCCGTACTTCTCAAAAGTATGCTGATTTACATTAATGATGACTATCGGTATACTCATTCTACAGACATAATTGGTTCAACAGTATACTCCGATATTCCTGATTACTTCTATATTCCAGGCAATATTGACTCCCTCACTGTTAGTATATGGTTCTGGACATCGTTTTCACCCAGAAGAGGATGGGGTTTTCCATCAACCCCGAATTTTCAGATTATTAAAGAAGCTACTTTTGGAATGAATAACAATTCAATGAATCTTCAACTTGGAGTGCACCTCCCCTATGCACCAATAGGAGGTTTTCTCTTGGGACTAGGTGAGTCGATTATTCTTATCAGTATTGGATTTCTGATAATTGGTTTTATCATATCTTTACGAAGAGTACTTCGCAACTCTGATTTAAGAAACAGATTATCCGATTCTAGAATACTACCATTACTCATGCTTAGCGCAGGTGTCTTCCTGCCATGGAGTATGCAACTATCAACAGCTGCTAGTTCTAGTTATGATGGTGTATACTGGATCTCGTGGTTTTCGATACCATTCATGATACGTTGGAGTGATAGTACTGCGATACAGCTATTGGTTGCAGTTCCTGATTGGTTGTATGCATCTCTAATATCGACCTTTCTACTCTTTATCCCTCTATTCTATGGATATCTATCTCTGTCATCTCCTGAAACAGAGAATTTCGACAAGGCATTTGCTTTAGCCTTATTCTTGCCAATTCTGATCGTATTGGCTAATGTTAATCACATTCCCATAAGTGTGGCTACAATTGCAATTGGTCCAATTGTTGTAATTGCGGCACTACCCGTTTGGTTATTGAGATTAGCTCTTCGAAAATTAAGGATTACTACATGAAATACTAGATTGGCTTAGAACCTCTAGTACTATTGTATCACTCTCTAAGAGATTCAGATTTGTTATCAATAGCATTCTGTAATATCTTACGATATTCTCGCCGATAGGATCTCACATAAGGTATTGAGGCAAGTGCGAGTGCCCAGAACATAGAACCGAATAGTATCATAACGATCATAACGATTAGATTTTCCGCAGCCTCTGGAAGGATTACCGGAAGCGAGATTCCTATAGCCCCCGCAGCGATGATGATAATGAATCCAATGCAATAGACACATCCTTCTATTCCTTGTGCTGAATCAATCCTTGATTTGTTTTCCAAGTTCAACGAAACACCAGCTGCTGCAGCCTCTTTCTCAATGTGTCGTTTATCCCTACTCCACAAGCCTGCGATAATAAAAGTCACTGCCAGACCAACAATCAACCCGGTGAGGAAAAACATCCCCACCCAATACCCTCCCTGAGGAGGTACTTGTTGGGCTAGCAGTTCTCGCGCACTCTCAATCTCCACCATCAGAATCACCTGGTGTCAGTCACTTATTGGTCAGATGGCTGTGCAGCAGGTTCGGGAGTAACGGGGGCAGGTTCCTGTGAGGATGGTTTACTCATCACACGGGTCATGATATATCCACCCACACCGCCCAAGAATAAGGCTATTCCAAAGATGAAGGGAGTAAATATCAAGACTCCAAAATCCATCTCACCTGGGGCAAATTCACCAACAAGGTACCATGGTGTTCCACTAGTTCCCAGTGTTGCGCTCTGTTGTACAATCACAAGGGCCACTCTTAGAATGTCGAGGGGGATGAAGAACGGTGCGAATGCCGCTAACCACTCTGGATACAGAAATGGCATAAGTAGCGTGATCCCGATGACACTCACGACAAGAGTCCCCAACATTGCAAGGATTCCGTCCTTGAATTTTCCTGCTATCACTCCTACTACAAGAGCTACTATGAGAACACTTGAAATGCCTCCTAGAAACAATGATATCCATCCGAACTTCATATCGGTTGCTACCATCACGAATCCAACAATGATGGCCCACAGCATCTTGCTGCGCATGAAATTTATGATTTTTTCTACAATAGTGTTTTCACTCACGAATCTCTCCTCCAAGAAAGATATAGATTCGGTCATAGTTCTCCTATCTATTAAGTTAGTTGGCAGGCTGGAGGAAATCACAATTGGTTCTACATCATAAGTTAAAGTCTAGACTCCTTTTCAGCCCTGATATTGCAGACTGAAACTGTTTTATGACAAATCATATGATTTTGGTTATCGCATGTGGTGAATTTTCCATGAATGATGTTTCCAAAGCAATGACAATCAAGCTTTCATCTGAGCTTCCTTCTGATCCAGCATTTGATTCGAAGTATAGAAGAGCCCCAAGTAGAGGTTTCAATCTCAATAAACATGAAACAATAATAGCTTTGAAGAATGCATTGCGTTATATTCCATCAGAACTGCATGAAAAACTAGCTCCGGAGTTTCTTGACGAACTTATGTCTAAGGGACGTATCTATGGTTACAGGTACCGACCTCAAGGAGCAATCAAAGCAAAACCAGTTGATGAGTACAAGGGCATACTGGAAGCTCGAGCAATTCAGCTTATGATTGATAATAATCTGGATTTTGACATTGCACTATATCCCTACGAACTTGTGACGTATGGCGAATCTGGTCAGGTTTGCCAAAATTGGATGCAATACCAGCTAATCAAACAATACTTGGAGTCGATGACAGAAGAACAGACACTTGTTGTTAGTTCGGGTCATCCAGTTGGGCTCTTTCCATCACGCAAAGAAGCACCCAGGGTCATATCAACAAATGCGCTCATGGTTGGTATGTTTGACACTCCTGAGGGGTTCCATCATGCGGCTGCGATGGGGGTCGCGAATTATGCGCAAATGACAGCCGGTGGCTGGATGTACATAGGTCCCCAAGGGATAGTACATGGCACAATGATCACGCTGCTGAATGCAGGCCGACTCTATCTTGGATTACCTGATGATGAAGATCTCAAGGGTAAGGTATTCCTGACTTCCGGACTTGGTGGAATGAGCGGAGCCCAAGCTAAGGCAATTGAGATTTCTGGAGGAATTGGAATAATTGCTGAGGTCGATAAGAGTAGAATAGAAACGAGACATGAACAGGGTTGGCTCAGCAAGTATTCTGATGACCTCGGAGAGATTTTTGAGTGGGTAAAAGAATACCGACAAAGCGGCGAGTCTGTATCAATTGGATACCACGGTAATGTGGTTGACATCTGGGACTATATTGTGAAGAACAACATTGCAGTTGAACTGGCCTCAGACCAAACCTCTTGTCACGATGTCTACGGTGGGGGATATACACCCCATGGTGTGACCTTTGATGAAGGACGTGAACTTCTCAAGAATGACCGCGATAAATTCAAGGAGTTAGTTGATGCATCACTCCGATATCAGTTTGAACTCATTGAAACCATGACAAAGCGTGGAACGTTCTTCTGGGACTATGGAAATTCGTTCATGAAAGCTGTCTTTGACGCTGGAGCTACTAAAATAGCTAAGAATGGCGTCAACACAAATGATGGATTCATCTTTCCATCCTATGTGGAGGATATCATGGGCCCCATCTGTTTTGACTACGGTTATGGTCCATTCCGTTGGGTATGTCTTAGCGGAAAGCATGACGATTTGATTACAACTGATAAAATGGCTATGTCTAAAATAGACCCGAACCGCAGAGGTCAAGATCGGGATAACTACATCTGGATTAAAGATGCGGAGAAGAATGCGCTTGTTGTGGGTTCACAAGCACGAATCCTCTATGCTGATGCACAAGGACGTGTGGATATCGCCCTTGCTTTCAACAAACTTGTCAGAGACGGAAAGGTCGGACCAATTATGTTGGGTCGCGACCACCATGATACTGCAGGTACAGATTCTCCCTTCCGTGAAACTGCAAACATTCGAGATGGTAGTAATGTCATGAGTGATATGGCTCACCAGTGTTGGTCCGGTAATGTGGCTCGCGGAATGACCATGTGCGTTCTATCTAATGGTGGTGGCGTAGGTACTGGCAAAGCTATCAATGGTGGATTTGGCCTTGTCCTTGATGGTAGTGAACGTGTTGACCACATCATCCAATCTGCTTTAGATTGGGATGTCATGGGCGGTGTTGCTCGTCGTGCCTGGGCAAGAAATGATCATGCTATTGAAACAGTCATAGAATGGAATGAACGCTTAGGAAAGAAAGGACACATTTCACTCCCACATATTCCAAAGAAAGGACTCATAGAGAATATGGTTAAGAGATTTCTTGAACGAGAATAACATCTCACATTGTTGGATGATATCTCTCCAAAAATTTAAGATGTTTCAAATCATATATGTACATGGGAGTTGTAATTTATGGTTACATTCATCATTAGGAATCTTGGGACAGAACCTCTGTTTTCTTTCCTTCGTGATACTTATTCAAACACTTTTGAGAGCGTCTGGGAATGTGGCAACATGATCAACGCTGTCTTCATTGGAACGGAGCTTGCCCTTCGAACAATTAGTGAACAGACAATTACTGTAGTTGTACAATACTACATAGACAAAAATGAATGTGAAATATCAGCGATAGCTGCGGGGGGAGGAAGTGGTCTATTGCGCATTGATTGGGGTTCACAGTCTGCTGCCGAGGACACATTCATGAAAGGGATAGTTGATCTTGCAAAAACTCATTTATGGGATTTGAGTCGCAAATATCCTAGTCGTAAGGGTTCTGCATGTCCGCATTGTGGTGCTTTCTATATATACAAACAAGAACAAGTGCAGGATGATGGTACTGTATCATGTCAGAATTGTCTCAAGATTTTTTCCCTTGGGATTGATGTGAAAAAAGACTCATTCGAGCAGAAACTTGTTTAGATTTACCTTATAAAGTTCAACGATAACTACTAAAGCCAACATCCACGAATTTTACCCGACAGCAAGTAGTCCCTATTTGCTAATGCTGACTTTGCACTCTGGTGGATACAATGATAGTTGCTATTGATGGTGAAAGCCTAACCATTGACGATGTAGTTCAAGTAGCTAGGAATAACAAGAAGGTAGAACTTGCTGTTTCTGCGATTGAGCAAATCAAGAAGAGTCGTGATGTTATAGATAACGCCATCAAAGAGGGACGTACGGTCTATGGAGTTAATACCGGATTTGGAGACCTAGCAAGCGTATCAATTGGACCTGAAGATTTAGCGAAATTACAGGTGAATTTAATCCGCAGCCATAGTGTTGGAGTTGGCGAACCCTTTCCAATAGATGTTGTTCGAGGAATGATGCTACTACGAGCAAATGCCCTTGCAAAAGGCTACTCTGGTATCAGGTTTGAGATAATTCTAACCCTGATTGAAATGCTCAACACAGGTGTAACTCCTGTGGTCCCACAACAGGGATCTGTTGGTTCAAGTGGAGACCTTGCACCTCTAGCTCATATGGCCCTAGTCCTGATTGGTGAGGGTGAGGCATTCTACAAGGGAAAACGGATGCCGGGACTTGAGGCTCTGAAGAAAGCAGGGATTGTTAAACCTGTTAAACTTCAAGCTAAGGAAGGCGTTGCTCTCATCAATGGCACACAATCAATGACCTCCGTAGGTGCACTTACGGTATTTGATGCCTTGAACACAGTCAAAGATGCAATAATTGCGGGATGTATGAGTCTTGAGGCTCTCAGAGGAACCCGAGCAGCTCTAGACAAAAGAATTCACGCAATAAGAGCTCATGAAGGGCAGAATGATGTTGCAGCAGCAATGAGACTACTTCTACCTGATAGTGAAATCAATCAATCACATACAGAATGCGAAAAAGTACAAGATGCTTACTCCCTTCGTTGCGCTCCTCAGGTCATTGGTGCATCACTAGATACAATTCGATATGTGCAGAGTGTGGTTGAAACAGAGATTAACTCTGCTACAGATAATCCCCTTGTTTTTCCAGACGATGGTACAGTAGTTTCTGGTGGTAATTTTCATGGACAACCAATAGCTCTTGCTATGGACTTTCTAGGTATAGCTTTGTCTGAACTTGCTAATATATCTGAACGCAGAGTAAACAGGCTTGTCAATCCTCACCTAAGCGGACTTCCAGCATTTCTAACTACCGAAGGCGGTCTCGAATCCGGAATGATGATTGCTCAATATACTGCAGCTGCACTGGTTTCAGAAAACAAGGTTCTTGCCCATCCTGCTAGTGTTGATTCAATTCCCACAAGTGCTGACCAAGAAGATCATGTCAGTATGGGAACAATCGCAGCAAGAAAGGCTTGTTCAATTCTTGAGAATGTCAATAATGTCATTGCAATAGAATACATGTGCGCAGCTCAAGGAGTTGACTTACTTGCCCCTCTCAAAGCATCGAAACCTATTGAAACTGCTAAATCTGCAATACGAAGAGTTGTTCCTAAACTTGAAGATGATCGAGTTCTGAGTTCGGATATTGAGAAAATACGCAGTATCATGAAAGAACGCGAAATTGTTACCTTTACTGAGAAAATTGCAGGTTCTTTGTTAGATGTTTAGCACTATGGTCCGAACTTCGTATGAACGACTTGTCCATTCGAAATCACGGTATGAACTAGGTTTGCACCAAACCTCCATGTTAGATATTCAGGATTTGGACAATCAAGAATTAGGATATCAGCTCTCTTACCAACCTCAATACTACCGTGTGTTTTTCCTCTATTCAATGCGTGTGCCGCGTTTATTGTAACTGCTGCTAGTGCCTCTCTTGGCTTCATCTTCATCTTGTAGCATGCAAGAGCAATTGTGAAGAATAACGACTCATTTGCACAATTCGGATTGAAATCTGTGGCAAGTGCAACTGGGAGGTCCATGTCAATCATCTTCCGTGCATCTGCGTAGTTTGCATTAAGACTGAATGCAGTTGCCGGGAGTAGAGTTGCAATTGTTCCAGCTTTCTTCATTGCCTCAAGTCCATCGTCTGATGCCATCAAAAGGTGGTCTGCAGAGACCGCACCCAATTCTGCAGCAAGCTCGGCACCGCCTAGTTGTACGATTTCGTCTGCATGGACCTTGAGCTTCATTCCACTCATCTTTGCGGCTCGTAGTATATGACGCGATTGTTCAACACTGAACACTCCTTTTTCGCAAAAAACATCACAGAACTCTGCAAGCTTGCTTTTAGCTACAGCTGGAATCATTTCGTTAATGAGTAGATCAACATAATCCTCTGTTCTACCTTCAAACTCAGGAGGTATTGCATGGGCTCCAAGAAAAGTGGATACAAGATCCACTGGAATCTTTGGACGAAGCTCTTCAATTGCTTGGAGCATCTTGACTTCATCATCGGTATTCAACCCATACCCGCTCTTAGCTTCTATTGTTGTTGTTCCCATACTTAGCATACTTTCTGCATATGAGAATGCATTACTACAAAGCTCACCCTGAGTAGCCTTTCTTGTAGATCTGAGGGTGTTGAGAATACCTCCCCCAGCTTCTAATATCTCAAGGTAGGTCTTTCCTTCCAACTTCATTGCAAAATCTTTCTCTCGTGAGCCCCCGAATGCTAAGTGAGTGTGGCTATCGATAAAACCTGGTGTGGCTAGCATATTTGGGAATTCTATGGATGGAAGTTCTGGCATCTCGGTAATCTGTGAAAGTACCTCCGCATTAGTTCCAACAGCGATAATTATGCCCTCTGCTATGGCTATTGCACCATTCTCGATTATGGATACTTCTTCTAGTTCACCCCCAGTCTTTGGGTTCTCACTATGCCCTGCGACTGTAGCAACCTGTCCAATATTTGTTAGGAGAATGTCTGGTTTCATAGTAGTTTCACTTGTTGTAGATTGCGCGGTCATTGATTTAGATTGTGCTTTATGTAGCGTGCATTAATTATAACCTAACTCTTACATTGGTGAGTGAACCTCAACTGTAAGAAATTTCTATGTTCCACCCTTCTCCTGCCAGTGTCGCCACCATCCAGCATTTTCTCAAAAATGCTAAACTTAGCAAGAGCATTGTCGACGTTCATCGGGATGGGATCCCTCCTGAAGTCCGGGCTTCTTTCTCCTGTTTTACTACTGGAACATCACTTCCAGCAACAGAGAGCGTTTCCACAGTACTTGCCACGGCGGGGTCATTATCACTCTTGATAGTTTCATCGCTGAAACTGACAAGGTCCGATTGGACAAAGTGAACAGCCGCGGACTCTCTAGAACCTGATGTTGATTCCTTTTTAGAGAGTAAGGACTTCCCTTTGGAAGAAGGCTTCTTCTTTTGGGCTTTCAGTCGCGCACGTCGGTTAATTGTTCCTCGAACAACTGACCTAGTCCACAAACCTAG
>JABCTV010000043.1 GCA_018238205.1 Candidatus Thorarchaeota archaeon | reverse complement strand
TGTACAAGATTTACTATGGCTTCAGCTGTCTTGTCTGAATAGAATGCTTGGAGACCCTCGTTTCCAACAGCTTCAAAGATATCTCCAAGATCCTTGTTTCTCATGGTTTCACCCAGCATTGGAGCTCGACCATCTATCGAGAACAGTTTCTTTGCATAATCATTAATCAAAATACTTGCAGCCAAGGACCAAATTTGAGAATTGATATCGGATACAGGGAATCCATTTCGCGCATAGTGAATTGCTGGAGCTAAGACTTCTTTGAACTCAAGTGCCCCGTATTTTTCTATTACGTAGAACCACATATGCATGGCTCCAGGAACTGTTACAGGAGGTCCACCTCGAAGCGGCATCTCAGTCCATTCCTTGTCTAATAGATCATCAAGGGTTACAAGAGACCCCGACCTACCCGACCCATTGATACTAATTGGACTGTTCTTACCAGGAAGATGAATTAGGGCAAATGCATCACCAGCACATCCTGTACTGAATGGCTCAACAACATCCAAAACAGCTGCACTCGCTACTGCAGCATCTACTGCATTCCCACCTTTTCGAAGAATCTCTACACCCGCTTGAGTAGCAAGTGGTTGAGAGGTTGCCACCATACCATCTTTTGCAATAACATCCGACCGACCGGTCAATCTCTGCCAACTCATTTCTTAACTCTCCACGGGATATCCTTTGGCTTTCCACCCTTTGATGCCACTAAGAAAGACTGCGACATTGTTGATACCATTGCGCTTCATTATGCTGGCAGCAGTAGTGCTTCTGAAACCTGATGGGCATACAGTTACATTCGTAGCTGCGGAATCATCAATATGTAAAACTTCTTCTTCAATTCTAGTAAGTGGTGAAATCATGGATTGAGCTATCCACTCCTGCTCATATTCATGAGACTCACGTGCATCAAAAATACCAATTGTGTTGTTTTCCAAACCAGTGTGCAGGTCTTCGATTGAAACAGAAGGTATGCTTTCAACCGCTCTCCCACTTTTTCTCCATTCATTGAAACCATTCTTCAGATATCCAATGATGTTATCCAAACCTACACGATAAAGAGAATTGCTAGCTTGTTTGAGGTCATCAAAATCATTGAGAATAAATGAAAAAGTTTGATTAGCTCGTAGGACCCAACCAGCAATTAGACCAATCCTATTCAAGTTCAAGCTTATAGTTCTTGGAATATGTGCTTTCAAGAAATCAGTATGGGGTCTTGTATCAATAGCTCTTTGATCAGGGTGAACAAGTAATTTTTCAAACTCGCTGATATCCAGCTCTTCTATTGGTTTACGACTTGAGAGAAGAGGAGGGCCGTCAGTATTCAATTTCTCACATCGTTTGAAATGGGAAGAGAGTGTCAGTCGTTGATTGACCTTCGACTTGATGAATTCCTCTTCATCCATTGCTAACCATGCATTATTTGCTTTCTCAAAACCAATCGTTGAGAATTCTCGGTCACCAATTGCACCACCACAGGCTGAGCCTGCACCGTGACCAGGGTGAATAATTACACCATCACCCAGAGTTAGCACTTTGTCGTGAAGACTTGCGTACAATTTCTTTGACATTTCGGAGTGTTTCCTAATATCAACTAAATCAGTTCTTCCAACTTCATTTACAAACAGAGTGTCACCAGTAAAGGCTACGATTGGATTAGGACATACCGAAGTATCTGCGACAACATAACACATGCTATCATCAGTATGACCGGGTGTATTCAAACAAGTTACTTTCATTTTCCCAATTTGGAATATGTCACCATCGGCTAGGTCAAGATCACCATAACCAAACTTAGTTTTCTTACTATGCCCTATTTCTGCATCTGGAACATATGATTGAAGTTCAAGGGAGCCAGTGACATAATCTTCATTCCGATGAGTTTCGAAGATGTGTGTAATCTTACTCTCTGATTCGGTAGCTAAGTTGTGATAGATTAGAGCATCACGTCTGGGATCTATTACCATTGCCTCGTTCTCAGAGCTCACAAAGTATGATAGAGCTGCAAGCCCTTCAGAACGGATTGTGGTTATCCTCACTAGATGCTTCACCAAGTTACGTTCCTCTATCCATCTTAAAAGATGTAAGGTGCAGTGCATATCATAGGGCAAAGATTTAACCGTTACATGATATCACAAACTTGGTCATCATCATGAGTGATAACTGCAACAACGATAGAATCAACACTGATGAAGGTATTATTGTTGAAGCGTCTCTAGACCTTCTTCGGAAAGCTGCAGAGAAAGTTCTTTTCGAATTTGATGAGGTCAAATCCGACTCAGAAGGAAATGAAAAGTCACAAGATGAAGAAATGATTCCTGGAGATTCAGTCCTCTTTGAAGAGGATATCAAACTGTGTCCAGCACAAGTCGTTGTTGTCAAAATCGCCTTAGGCCTTTGGTATGTTATCTCCACATCAGAGATACCACAAGGGGGGTATCCGTCTGGACGCGATGCTATGAGAGCAGCCCAATCCGAGGAAAAGAAGCTTCGAATCTTTAAGGATTTCATAATGAAAGAAGCAGGCATAGAAAAAGTGGAAGATATCTGTGAGTGGGAACCAGACTTACGTGCTGACGCAATTGATATTCTGAGTATCATTAATAGAGCATCTAGAAAATGGACACACTAGATTTCACGTATTTAGTCAATTTTATTAGAGAAACAAAAATCGATTGCTAGGAGATAAAACCATGGAACGAGCACGTCAGGCCTTGAAATGGAATCAGAGGGCAGAATTTACGAAAACCCTCTTGATCATAGCACTTATCGTAGGAATGACACTCGGTGGTTACGGACTCTTTACAGTTTCAATGGGTACTTCAAATCCACTTGTGGTTGTAGAAAGTGAATCGATGCTTCCTACTCTAGAAGTAGGTCATTTATTGGTTCTACAAGCTCGTGCGCCAGAGCAAATTCAAGTTGGAAACATCATTGTATTCAACGCAGCTTATCACACTAAACCTATAGTGCATAGAATTGTTGAGATTCAGAATGTTACCGGTGAACTCCATTACTATACTCTAGGAGATAATAATGATTTAAGAGATCCTGGGTATCGATTACATGAAGATATCATTGGAGTCGTAGTACTTGCTGTTCCATACGTTGGTCATGTGACATTGTTCCTCCATGAACCATATGGATTTGCGATTGTGGCTGTGCTCTTCTTAGCTCTGTTAATCCTCCCAGAATTCTTCATGAAAGACGAGGAAGACGATGTGGATACGGAAATTGATGAGCAAAATACGACAGAACAAGAAAATGCGAATGCCTAAAGGGCGATTGAACTCATAATGATTATCCGTGGGTAGAATTCCAAAACATTAGCAAAAATGCTTGGAATTGAGTACTAGGTATTGGTGGGGCAACCGCGATTTTTTTCCATGTTGTATCTTTGAAGATGATACTATTAGCCAAATAATGAATCCACAAGTCCAGTGAATGACTCTGCAAACCCATGTGGTAGAACTCCACTACTCGTGTCTTGGACGAATGAAGTAGCAGTATTCTCATCCATTCTGAGAATGAGCATCTTTGAACCTAGGTCAGAGGACAGCGCTTCAAACTTGACTCCCTTGGTTGCTTCAGGAACTGCAAGAATGCTTGTTTGGACAGTTTTGTCATCAAGGATTGTCTTGAGTCGTTTTCCTGCGTAGAATGCTGCAACTCCACCACTTCGATTCCAATCCTTAACATTGGGAACATCGATTCCAATCTGATGAGTAACCCCATCCTTTGTAATCTGAAGTACTGGCGATTTATTCTTCTGCTTAGGATCCTCGAAGATCTGCATCTTGACCTCTGCGCCCAATGGAATTCCTGCTATAGCAAGTGCTTCAACTATTGAGTTTGTGACCACAGTACTGGTCAACTTAATCACATGGTCAAGTTGAGGTTCTGCTTCCTTAATGGGTTTGTCAAAGAGAATCGAATCAAGTCGAGGAATGAGGAATTTGATTGCTTCTCTTGCAACACCTTTTGAATGTGTGAATGCCTCATCAATCAGTGATTCATCAAACGGAAAGAGTGCATCAGGTGGGGCATCTATATTCTGAAGGGTCCAGTACTTGCTCATTGTTTCTTTTAGAAAGACTGCAATATCATCCCGTGTAAATAGAGCCAGTTCCACAACAGGTTCCATTCTTGACCTTGTAGGCCCGTCTGCAATGTTGTAGATTCGGTACCAAACATCACTCAAACATGATGCAATGAGTACCACGTTCTTGAATTCATTATAGATCCTCTTTAGAATTTCAAGAAAATGTCGCTCACCTTCTTCGCCATACGCATTGTAGGGACCCTCCATCTCATCAATAAACAGTACAAGTGGTACTTCAGATCCCTCAGTCAGAAGCTTCAGGGTTGCCAGGGTCACATCGTCTTCCTCTAAAATTGTACGCACTCCAAGTCGCTCAATCTCTTTGTCGCTTAGCGCGTCACCAAGTAGCCATCTTCTAGCAAGGTCCCTCGTTGCAGGATCTAGTCTGTATCTCAGTAGTACCTTAACGACATCAGATGATATTCCAGGATAATCAACAATCAATCTCTCAAGAGCGTATGTGTAATCATAGATTTCATGAGTTACTCCTTTCAAGCCGCCGAACTGAGTAATGAGCATGTCAACAGCATCTTCAAAGAGCTGGTCTCCTGCTTCATCAACAATGCATGCATGTAGATGAAGTGGCACACGCACAGGAGATGGTGGTGAAGGAACATACACTGCCAAGAACTTTCCTGCCGCAAAGTAATTTTCCTGTTCTTTGAGAACCCAGTAAAGATGAGTCTTTCCAGTTCCAGCAGCTCCAAGAATTGGCTGAAATCTCGGAGTACTATCTTTCATTGTAAAACGTACAGCACGAAAGATTGCTCTATCTGCATCTTTGTGAGGGTCTGGTACATCGATATCATCTGCGATATCACCACGGGAAACATAGCGTGTCAATGGTGGGTCTTCTCGAAGAATTTCAAAGTACATATTCCTGTCAAAAGTATCAGGGGTTTCTGATGGTGGACTAATAGCAAACTACCTCCTAACTGGATTTTTTTATGTATCCTACTGATTTGAATGTACCGAACTTTGTATTCGTCAAACCAGTATCATTATCTAGCAGACTTGAGTTGGTATGAATCTTGTGAATCCCATGAAAGTGACACTTGAAGTTCTTGAAAAGTTCGCAGAGAATCTGAACATCGGTATTGTTATTGTGGATAATGACGACAAAATTATCCTCTTCAACAAGTTGGCTGGCGAGATGTTAAAACAGGATTCGGATACTAGAATCGGAACTTCAATCCTCAGATGTCATGGTGAGGTTTCAGAAAAACCAGTTATGAAAATGTTTGAAGACCTTAGGAACCGTGTTATGGAGCACTATGAGGGATGGGTAAACTTCAAGGGAAGAATGCTCTACGAGTACATCTATCCATTGTGGGATGAGAACGGAGTCTGTCTTGGAATAGTAGAAGAGCTCCATGATGCTTTTGAGAAATCAGAATATCTGAAGACGAAAGGTGAATGGAAGGAACTCCACATTTCAGGACTTGATGAGAAAGCTCCTCGAAGCCCTCATGAACATGTAGCCTAAAGAAACAGAGTACATTACTGAAATAGTTATGAAGGGCATAGTTAAAATTAATTGAGCCATGGACAGTGAATTCAATTTGGAGAATGAAGAGATTGCAGAGCAAGCAGACGATGTTTCTGATAGATCCAAAGTCGTCGTACTATCTGCTCTTACAGCTTTAAGCCGGCTCAGTAATTCTTTCAGACAAATTGTTCTGTTCCTATTTGTTCTCTTCATGTTTAGTGGATCAGGTATCAATACCGATGCATTCTATGGATTGATTGTAGCAGTTGCTGGTTATGTACAGGCACTTACTCTCTTTCCAGCTGGAACCTTGAGTGATAAGCGCGGTAGAGGAGTTGCTATTTTAATAGGAGGGCTAATTTCAGGTATTGGCTTAATCCTGATGCCTTTTGCGTATGATACGTTTACGGTTCTCCTACTCTACGCTCTAACTGGCATTGGTTCTGGATTCACAATGACCTCTATCAAAACGCTTGTTGCAGATTATACAGAACGGGGCGAGGAGAGAACTCGTTCATATGGAATCACAATGGCTGCAGGAACTCTGGCTGCAATTGTAGGACCACTTCTTGCTGGTTACATACTTGATCCTATTGCCTTACCTGGAGTAAATCCAGAGATGTTAAGATACTCAATTGTCTTCTTCATGTGGGGAGGTTTGAGGATTGTCACGGGTGTGGTAGGTTTCATTACAGCAAGGTGGCTCAAAAAGAATATTGCAAAGAAAGTTGTACCAGAAGAAATTGAGGAAGAAGACGAATCGCCAAACTCATCTGATGCAAGAAATGATACTATCACTTCGACTCTGTTTGGAATCAGCCGCATGATTATGGGATTTAGTTCAGGAATGGTTGTTCCGTATCTCATTCCTTGGATCGCTGCGACCTTCAATCCGAGTGAGGTTGTTCTGGGTAGTCTTCCAGCTATCTCAAATGTGACACTAGCCACCGGTGCACTCTTTGTGGGATTGGCCAGTGAACGTGTAGGTAAGGTGAAGATGATTACTGCGCTCTATATCCTCGCCCCAATTCTCACTATAGGTCTGGTTTACACACCATTCTTACTCATGGCGGTTTTCTACATTGCACGGATGGCGGTTGCCAATATGGCTCAACCAGCATCCGACTCACTCTTCATGGGAGAAATAAGTCAAATAAGAAGGGGGAGGTCTCTTGCACTTACTCGTATCATGTGGACATTCCCAAGACAAACAGGGACACTTCTCACATCAATCTTACTTGGAATTGGTTTTCTTGAAACTACTACTAATTTTGGGATAATCATTTTCCCAATAGCTATGGCACTCTACCCAATCAGTGTAATTCCAATGTACATAGCTGTTCGTAGAAACCGAAAGCTGAATACCCATGGAAACTAAGGTTTCATCTTGACCCTAAACGTAGGATTTGCCTTTTCAAATTCATCTCTTAGAATATCCATTACCAAGAGACCCTTGAAAGATCCATCGATAAACTCGGTTTCTCTGAGTATTCCCACTCGCTGGAAACCGACCTTCTCATAAGTTCGAATAGATCTTTCATTATCCTCCATGGTGTCGAGATAGATGCTATTGAGACCAAGAATGTTGAATCCAACCCAAAGCATTACTCTCGTTGCATCGGTTCCATATCCCTTAGACAGGTTATCAGGATTATGAATAGATATCCCAAACTCAGCTCTACTGTGAGGTCTCTTGATATCTTCAAGATGAACAAAACCTAGAAACTTACCGCTTTGCTTATCGGTTATTGCAAGCTCTATCATTTTGTCTTTCCATGGATCTGCCGTTATTCGTTTCTCTAACCAAGTTTCTAGATATCTTCTAGACCACGGTATGGGAGGTCCCAACAATCGACGGAAATTCAAGTCGTTCCAATACTTCAGCACCTCATCGAGATTAGAGGGCTCAACTGCGCGGATACATGTGAGGTCACCGTAGTACATACGTAAGTAGTTTCAGAACTTTAAAGATAAGTGTCGGGGTCGTCGGAATCTATTATAGTCAGGATAGAGTAATCGAAATACGAGGAACGTTTCATGGAAAAGAAGTATCTCTTGGCTAAGATGACTTGGCCGGAAGTAGAAGAAATATTGAAGGAAACAGATATTGCTCTTGTCCCAATTGGAGCAATAGAACAGCATGGACCTGCTCTACCGGTTGATAATGATGCACACATTGCAACGGAATTCACTTTGAGAGTTGCTGAGAGTGTGTGGAGCAAACAGAAAGTTGTAGTTACTCCAACGATCGCATTTGGTTACTCACCACATCACATGCAATTCAAGGGTACCATCACCTTGAGCGAATCTACACTAGCAAATATGATAGTAGATGTTTGCAAGTCACTAGAACATCATGGATTCAAGAAAATAATTATCATCAATGGGCATGGTGGAAACTCTACTGCGATTTCCAACGCATTGCATGAGATGAATGGAATAGTCAGCGCAAAGATATTCAGCGTTGATTGGTGGACCATTGCAACTGATAAGATCAAAGAAGTTGCTACACGACCAGCCTTTCATGCATGTGATATGGAAACATCAGTTGCATGGTATCTAGACCAAAGAGTGTTAGATGACAAACGTGTTGATGAGCCGGGCCGAAGTATAATTCCGGGATTTGTTGAACCAGATATGCTTGCTCCTCCGCCCAGAGCTTCAACAGCTTTCATGATGAAGGACATTTCCGAGTCGGGTGTTGTCGGATATTCTACTAAGGCAACAAAGGAAAAAGGAAAACAGATTGCAGATGTAGTTCTTGAAAGGCTTGAAGAATTCATTCTGAAAGTAGCTGAAGTATAAAATGAATCACAAGTCCGGTGTCAAAAATGCACCGGACTGTGAGGAGAGAAATTTTCCAAGTGGGTTACTCACTCAATGTGTGAGAACAACCTAAGGATTAGGTATCCTGAATGAATATAAGAAACCGGTTCCACGCCATATTCAAATTCTATTCTATAGAATTGACCGATGTTGGAGAAACAGCAGGTGAATTAGTTGGATGTGAGTCTCACTATAGTATTAGTCCTCTTGATATTGATTTCTGCAGCTTTGCCATTAATTGAAATCCGTTTGAAGAATAGAAAGGAAAAGACTAGGATTGAATGCTTACTGACTGCTAATGATCACGAATGGATATCTATTGAAGAGATATCAGGTCTTGTGGGGGTTTCCATGAGAACTGCTGTCCAGAATATTGAATGGGGAATCATTGAGAGAATTATTGTTGGTGAACTTGAAAACAATATGTTTGAAAGAAGTCACCATCGCAATCCTGAAGAAGTATCAGCATACATCCCTTATGAACAAGAGGAACTCTAGCGCATTTTATCTTTCAGTAGGTCTGCTGCTACAGCGGCATACACTCGAGCTGAAATATCGGGTATCATTGAATAATTAATTTGCACCTGTTGCAATCCTTAAAACTAAAGATTCCTTTATTTTATGAACTGAATGATGTAAGGAGTCTAATACAGTGACCTCGGTTCGAAGAATAAAGATGATTTTACCCAGTAAACAAACTAGCGAAGGTGCTGGTGTTAGTTTGAAGAGAGTGTTTGGACACCAAGAAGTTTCTCACACTGATCCCTTTCTACTTCTTGATCACTTTGGATCAAATAACCCAGACGACTATATGGCAGGATTTCCTTGGCACCCACATAGGGGAATTGAAACGATTACTTACATGCTGGATGGACGCGTCGAGCATGGAGATAGTCTTGGTAATGAAGGAGTAATCGAATCTGGAGATGTTCAGTGGATGACTGCTGGTTCAGGAATAATCCACCAGGAGATGCCCAAGATATCTGAAGGGATGATGATGGGCTTCCAGCTCTGGGCAAATCTACCATCTCATCAGAAAATGATGCATCCGAGGTACCAAGATATCAAAAAAGACACAATACCTGAAGTGACCTTAGATAGCGGAGCCAAAGTGAAGATCATCTGCGGTGAAATGAATGGGATAAAAGGACCAGTTCAGGACATCGTCACAGAACCTCAATACTATGATATTGAGCTACCTCCTGGAACCGACTTCAAACATTCTGTGAAGGAAGGACACAATGTCTTTGCGTACGTATTTGAAGGAAGGGGGCTTTTTGGTGAAGAGAAGAAAGAGGTTGGAATAGAAACACTCGCTCTCTTTGATGAAGGAGAATATGTAGTGATTTCATCTCAAAAAGAGAATCTTCGATTATTACTCATTTCAGGAAAACCAATTGGTGAACCAATTGCATGGTACGGACCAATCGTAATGAACACAAATGAAGAGTTGGACAAAGCTTTCAGTGAATATAGGAATGGTACATTCATCAAACATGACTGAGCAAAATATCTCAGAATTCAATAATCCTTATCTTGCGTCAAGCTACATCCTAAATGGAGTTCGAACTAAGGACCGATGAGCGCATGAGAATTAAATTGTTTGTTGAACCACGTGAAAAAGCTAGAGAAGAAATTCTTCTGGAATCTTCCGTGCCTCTTGATATGAAATCCTTTAGACAATGGCAGAAATCTTGGATATCCAATAAAGAGTTCAAGAAGTGGAATAAAGGACCTTGGAAATCGCAGATTCTTGGAGAGAATAGACTAGGTAAAATCGTAACTGCAGAAATGAGAGTTCCCAGCGAGAGTAACTCCCTGAAGGGATCTTTACTCGCATTCCGGTCATTTGTAACAGATAGCACAGGTGCTAAGCGCAAATTACCAATGGTCCTTTTTGCCCGTATCAAGAAATCTGTAGGTCTAGATTATTTCAAATCAAAAATGAGTCTTGATGCGGACCAAGAAACTGAGATTAAGCAAGCATTGAAAGAGGATCCGTGGGCTCCAATATCAGTATGGCATCCTCAACCTGTGGATAGAAAACATGAGATTGCAGTTGGTGATGTTCTCCCACATGCAATCAAATACGCAACAGCGTTGTTTGAACACGATTTGAAAGCTGGAAATTGGAATTCATTCTCTGAAACTGAACAATTCAAATGATAATAAAAGGATTTTTGACCTAGTTTGTATGCCAATGATTGGTCATCGGTAGATAAATTGTAACTAGGAAGGGACTCGGAATTGCGAATCACAGCAGTTTGCTTCCTAGATATTATTTCAAACACATAGGGTAGAAAACGAGAAATATAATCGGAGGGGGGAGTCCCCCCTTCTTGGGATTGCAATCTATAATATTCTCACATATCAAAATCGGAAAATATAGGTCAATCCTGTCAAGAACGAAGCTTTCATATAGTCGAAAATTTGCGCCTCAGCTTAGATGCACCCTATTTCTAGGCGTGCTATTTCCGTTTCTATATTTACGGTGAGGATTATGACTAGAAACCCAATTGGTTGGATGCGCGACGAATACAACAAACTTGTCGAGGCTAATCTTAACTGGAGGATCAGAGAGCTTCAGGGTCCAAGCACCCCTAGCGCAATGATTGATGGCAAAGAAGTCATCATGCTCTGTTCCAATAATTACCTGAACCTTAGCAATCACCCCAAGCTGAAAGAGGCAGCTCTGAACGCAATCAAGACCCATGGGGCAGGCTCTGGCTCAGTTCGTGCTATTGCTGGTACAATGGACATACACCTTGAGTTGGAGAGGCGCCTTGCAAACTTCAAGGGTGCAGAAGCAGCCCTTACTTACAGTGCAGGCTTTACAACAAACGAGGGTTTGATTCCCCAGCTCGTTACTAAAAAAGATGCAATCATTTCTGACGAGTTGAATCACGGTTCAATTATCGACGGTGTACGACTCACAAAGGCTACACGCTATGTGTACAAGCACAATGATGTTGCAGACCTAGAGAGAGTCCTCAATGAAGCCGAGAAGGACAAGCCCGAGAAGATTTTGGTCATCACAGATGGAGTCTTCAGCATGGATGGAGATATCGCTCCGCTAGACGGTGTTGTCAAAGCCGCTGAACCTCACGGCGCAATGATCTATGTGGACGACGCTCATGGTGAGGCTGTGCTCGGAGAAGGTGGAAGAGGAATCGTATCCCACTTCAAACTGACACACGAGCAGGTACACTTCGAGATGGGAACTTTCTCAAAAGCATTTGGAACAATGGGTGGACACGTATCAGGCAGTCGTGACATGGTCAATTACGCGCTCAACAAGAGCAGGTCATGGCTCCTCAGTGGTTCACACCCACCAGCTACCGCAGCATCTTGCATTGCAGCTATCGATGTTCTTGAGACCGAACCTATACATGTCAAGACACTTTGGGAAAACAGAGAGTACTTTGTGAAGGGTCTACAGGACATGGGCTATGATACTGGATTTAGCCAGACACCAATCATTCCAGCAATGACCGGTGAAAGCTCAAAGGCGGTTGCACTAAGCGATGGACTATACGATGAAGGCATTCTTGCCCTACCTATCGTATTCCCAATGGTTGCTCGTGACAAGGCTAGAATCCGCAACATAATGAACTCTGGTCTGACTATGGAGCAGCTAGACATTGCACTAGCAGCTTATGAGAAGATCGGAAAGAAAGTCAATATCATCTAAACGATGAAGTGGAGCATCTCACGGAGAGGTGCCCACACCTTCTTTATTTTTTCAGCTCCCAAGGCTTATCTCTAAGGAATACATTAGTTACAAACATGTCAGAACTCGAGAAAGAGGCAACCCTTCGAAGCGTTCTTCTTGAAACTGCGAAAAAGGGAGAACGTCTGAGATTCTTTGGACCAGGTATGATGATAGTCGCTGAAGGTTGCGTAGCATTTGTTGGTAAAGATATTGTAGGTTTGAAACATGGGGAAACTGAAGATGCAGATGAATACGTCTGTATTGAATGTGTCATCAAGATTCAGATAATCGGTGAATATCGTCACTACTAATGCAATGGTTTTCCAGAGAGACCTTATCATATGCCGCCATAAAACAGCAGAATATAGAGCATCATAATAAAGACTGCAATCATAGATACTGATTCTAACGCGTTGATCTTTGCATCATCCGTTATCATAGCTCGAAGTATGAACATTGTCGGAAACGCGAAGATCAAGAGAACCACTGTATTGAGGTCTATCGGTACAATGTCTACACCTTGTGCAATTGGATCTAAGAATCCAAGAAAACCAGACATTAACATGGTGAATCCAAAGATAACGAAGAATACCTGGACGATACCTCCAAATGCATTGCTGAGGGCAACCTCCAACTGCTCTTTTCTGTGACTGCTTGCCACGATGATATATTCAGGAGTTCCACCAAACATCACAAGTAGCAAAGCTGCGTAAATGACTGGTAGATGCATTGTTTCAATTGCGTAATGACCAAAGGATGAAAGTGCTTCACCACCGAGTGCTGCACCAATAACTGCCATTACCAGAGTTATTGCTAGTGCTTTCTTTGGCATAACGTCATGTTTAATCTCACAAGCCACATTCGGGTCATCAGAGGTTGGATCACATTTCCCGTAGTACTTCGTGATTCGGTAAAGATAAGCAACGAAAACACCAATGAGACAGCTACCAAACAATATCAACTCACTAGAGTTCAGGGATTGAGCGATTTCAGTTCCACCTTCAGTTAGCGGGAATAAATGCACAAGAATCATGGAGAGAGCTACGGATAGTGAGATGACTGCCCCCATTGTGAGTAGATCAGAACCAACATGATGAATTGCATCTGGTAGTCTGAAATTACCTTCCTCATCTTTTGGTAGTGCAAGAGTATAGAGTGCAAATACTAGACTGTTCATGAAGATGGTCGCTAGTGCTAAGATCCAAGCCATCTCATAATTTCCACCAAGAATCAAGAAAATAATTACAAACAATTCTGGAATCGTGCTGGCAATACTTGCATAGATTCCAGCTACGTAATCTGTGAGATGCATATTGTGTGCGATTCCTTCCACGGATATCACGAAAGCTTCACATGAACCTGCAATGAGTAGGATTCCACCAAGGAGTTCCACATATGGCAGAATAGTTTCAGGGAGTAAATGTATCCCTAAGAAATCAAGAAGAAGTAAGGGAACAACAATTGCTAATCCTACGATGTATGAGATGTGCCACAAATGCAACTTCACTATCTAGCACCGACTCTCTGCGAGTATGCCCTCCAATTAAAGGTATTCTCAATGAAACTCTGAGAGTCACACTTCATCTTCAGCTAGAACTTTGCGAATTATGGTTGTGGCAGTCCTGCCAATGGTTGTAATCACAACTTGAATCAGAAAGGACATGACAAAGATGCCAAGGGATACTGCGATTCCAAAGAAGCTCAATGAAGTAGTGGCCAAGGCTGCGAAGTAATACTTGTACACTAGCCAGTATCCATAGATTCCCATAATCAGAATAAGCCCAACCGCCAACCCGTATATGATAACCACTGTTTTCACACTAGGTTGATTGAGATCTACTTCCCCAATTCCGTCGCCAATAACTATACGTCCAATCTTACGATTGAACCTTACAAAGAACCCAATCGCAGCAAGGAAGAGAAAGAGCGTGAGCATGGCTCCACCTAAAAGAAGGAATACTGCCACATCAAACTCTAGGACCTCAATTAATCCTGAACGACTTATGACATAGGCAGCGCCGGAACCCAACAGCATTATTGCTGAAACAATCTCTCCAACGAGAGTAAGGGTTGCAGTTCCTCTGAATAGAGAACCAACATCTAACATTTCTGAATCGTCAGTAGTATCATCAATTTTTGGAGTGTGGTCCGACATGCATATTCCCTCCGCAATGGCGTGATATATAGACTCAGGAAAATAAGCTCATAAAGGCTTTTAGTGCCTCTCAAGTGCTATGAAAAGAAATGAATATTTATCCAAAATGAGAAGGGCACACAACCACAACTATCTAAAGAGAATCTCGGGTCGTTGTAAAAACGAATTGGAAAGTGTGAACGCTTATGGCTGACAAGATTTCCTGCACTGCTGTTATCTTCGACTTTGACGGAACCTTGGCAGATAGTATGCCGTTCCTTGAGAGTATAGGTGTCGAAATGATGATGAAGTACTTTGGTGTTTCGAAGGAAGATGCTACTCAACGATATCGGTCAACAACAGGTCTACCCTATGAACAACAGGTGAAGATGAATTTTCCAGACCATTCAAACGTTGAGAAGGCTATTGAAGAATTCGAGAAACTGAAGATCGACACAATTTTCGATCAGCAGCTCTTTGACGATACAGTAGATACGATTAGAAATCTGAAGGAAATGGGGCTCAATGTGTTTGTTTCATCTTCAACATTCCAAACGACGATTGAGGAATATTTCCGAAGGTTGGGAATCCTAGACCTCTTCAAAGGGATACTAGGCTATCGACCGGGATTTGAGAAGGGAGCAGACCACTTCAACTATATCCACTCAAAGTATAATGTCAAATTTGATGAAATGCTGTTTGTCGGAGACTCACTGAAAGATTATGAGCGGTCACAAGGATTCTGCAAGTTCATTGGAATCGTAGGTATGTTCTCATCTGATGATTTCAATGTTAAAGGTCATTCAGGCGTTGTTGTTGAGAAGTTATCAGAGATTGTCACTCATATAGACCCTAAAAACTAAAAACTCACGATGTTTCAACTGAAACTTTGGCTGCGGGACCTTGACCTTTCAGCTTATTCATCGCTTCTAATATCTTCCGAATGCGTGGGACGTACTCTTCAGAAACTGTCACGAGATTTTCTTCTGGTTTATTCTCTAGCACGTTCAGAATCTTTTCGAGAGTGTGTTTCTTCATTTGTTTGCAAATTGCATCTTCGAAGAAAGGAACGATTGTCTTGTCGGGGTGTCTTTTCTGCAGTTGTTGAACCATCCCTAGCTCTGTAGCAATTAGAACAACCTTCGCATCGGTCTCCGCCACAGTATTGGCCATCATCCCTGTTGAGCCAACCATGTCTGAAGCCTGCTGGACTTCAAGCGGGCACTCGGGATGAGCAATCGCAAGTGAGTCTGGATACTTCTTCTTCAGTTCATCAAGCATTTCAGTCTTGAATCTAGCATGAACATAACAGCGGCCATCAGGGTCAAGATCAATAATCTCGACATTCGTGTGTGTGCGCACATAATCAGCCAAGTTAGAGTCTGGACCAAATATCACTTTATCAACACCCATGGACTCTACAACTTCTACAGCACTGCCCGATGTACAAATCATATCAGCCTCAGACTTGGCTTCAGCGGTAGTATTTACGTAGACAACAACTGGTACACCGGGATACTCTTTCTTCTTAGCTCGTGTTTTTTCTGCATCAAGATATGCAGCAAGAGGACACAGAGCAGCGGGGTCGGGTATGAAGACAGGAATCGTTGGTGAAAGAATCGCAGCCATCTCAGCCATGAATTTCACACCTGCAAAGATGATCATCTCATAACCGTTGGGCTCCTCAGACTTGCGTGCTAACTGGAGTGAATCGCCAACAAAGTCAGCAATTTCCTGTATATCTAGTATCTGATAATTATGAGCCAGAATGAGGGCCTTCTTCTCTTTCTTGAGTTCTAGGATTCTCTTCTGAATCTCGCTGAAGTCTTCTGTCAACAGAATGCACCGTTACAATCGTCCCCTTGAATGACTTTTAACGAAAGCTCAAACGGCAATGATTGACTTGCTGCGGAGTAGGTGGCAACATTTGCCAATCCAATCGTCGGGTCATTTAAGTATCACAAGCTTTCTCTTTGAAGTAATTCCATTCAAGGAGGAACAAAGAAACGAGAATTGGTGTAATCTCAGGACAAGAAGCAGGTATGCTTGAAGATGCGCGGAATGTACTTGATATTCTCAAGCGTAGTAAGGCGGATTACATCGTAGAAAAGAAGCTTGCTGGTCATTTGAAAAAGGAAGGAGTACCACTCAAGAAGATAGATGCTGACGTTCTCACAATTATCGGTTCGGATAGATTTCTTTTGAAATCACTTCTTGATTTGGCACACACGGATATTCCAATTCTACCAATCGCGTCTATGGGCCAACCTGATTTTCTCTTTGATGTAATGGTTTCCAATTTCGATTCAGTCGTAGATGATTTACTAAGTGGTAAATGGACACGAGAAGAAAAGAAGAGGCTCACGGCAGAGATAGCAGGAAAAAAGACCCCACCACTCCTGAATGATATCGGAATCTTTGCTAGAAGAAGTGCTACCCTAATTCGTTATTCACTCTTAATAGATGGAGAGCAATTTTGGAAAGACGGGAGTGATGGATTGATTGTAGCAACTCCAACCGGAAGTACTGCTTATGCTTTGAGTGTGGGAGGTCCTGTTATTCTTAGTTCATCACCTGTGTTTTCAATCATTCCGGTTAATAGTGTAAACCCATCAAGGCGACCGCTTGTTATACCAGATGATATGGAAATTGAAATTAGAGACCTAACTAGTTCTGTTACAATGGAAGCAGTTCTTGATGGGCAGATAAGAAGAAAAATAGATAGTAAACCACTCATTATTCGTCGAGCCGATTATAACTCCATATTCGTGAAATTTGAGTCGGAGAGAGTTGCAGAGTTGCGAGGAAAACTCCTAATGAAATCAGAGATGTCAGAAGACTTGGCTCATGATTTGCCGCCTAGTGCTAAACTTGTCCTAAAGGTTCTTGAATACAAAGGACAGTTGAGCCAGAAGGAAATAATAGAGGAAACTATGCTCCCATCGAGAACAGTACGCTATGCACTTTCCCTTTTGATGAGTGAAGGTGTTATAATGAAACGACTTTCTCTGAGAGATAGTCGCCAAGGATTATATCAAGTGAAAAAGAAGTGACCATTTTGAAAAATCCCCCAAAGACGAAACACAAGATGATTCAACAGATCTTTGCACAAGCCGAGAGTGATCTGAAACTAACTCTGAAAGAAAAACAAATTCCTGAAGGAGAGGGTCTCTTCGGTGAGTCCAGAGAATTCATCGTCTTTGAACTTGCTAAAGCATTGAATCAAAACACAGACGCTCTAAACACTGCACAACAAGCAAATGATCTGTTGATGTTGATGTTCAGAGATGCGAAGGAGGATTTCTCTGTAGAAGGGATGATTCAAGCAATGACTCTCTGTCTTCATGGATTTGTCTTTGGAAATTATAATGAGGAAGATTTCCGATTTCTGTACAGATATTCACTACGATATATTCGAAGACAAGCACCGATTGAGAAATGGTTAAGAAAAGCTATAGTCTATTTGGTTGCAGTTAACAATGAATCTGTAAAAGAAATACTAGCTGAGGTCAGATATTGGATTCAGTTCCTCGGAGCACCCATGTTTATGCCCTCAATGTTCTCAGAGGCTGGAAATGAACTAGGAATTGATATCCAAGCAGAGATAGATGGTGAACAGTTCAGACTAGTGGATGCAGTAACAAGGCATCCTCAGTATCTCAAAGAAGCCGTACAAGATATGACCTTCCTTGAATCATTCGAAGGTTTGAAGGATTGGGGTCCAGACGCAATTCAATTGCAGCTCCTTAAGATAAAGAAGAAAAAAATCTATAAAAAAGCTCAGGAGAAAATTAACTCTGGAATGTCTGTTAGTGATTCAGTAAAGGCAATGAAGCAAGTTTTTGTAAAAGAGAAATTCCGAACAAACAAGCAGACTGTTCTTCCAATACGCCTTCAAGAATTATCTTCACCTCCACCAGGTGAGGCAGTCGACCCAGTCATTTTCGAACTTATACCACAGAAGCTTCGGATGGATCTTCTTCCATCTGTTGCATATTCAACAAAGACAAAGAAGATTGAGATTATTTTTCTTGGAGGTCCACGTATTGGTAGAAGTGGAATCATCATCAAGACTGATACGGGAGGAATATTGCTTGATTTTGGCATGTCAGTTGCTAACCATCGTATCCCTGAATGGGTTCCAGAGCTAGAGATGATTGATACTGTTTTAATTAGTCACTCTCATCTAGACCACGTCGGAGGATTACCAATTCTCTTTGAGGAGTTTAGTGGAAAGTGGTGCTCAGTAGGTCCAACAGGCGGAGTAACAAAGATCCTATTAGATGATGCATTAAAAATCGGTACACCATTTCCTCCACGGAAGCATGACAAACTTGACCTGATTTCTCGGTTCAATGAAACCAATGTTCAAAGAGTAACCAAGAATCATGTCAAATTAGAATACGGGAAAAGCAACGAGGTCGGTCCAGGCATTGTTGTGACTCCTATCGATGCATGTCATATTCCGGGGAGCGCAGCCTACTTGATTGACATTGAAGGCGTTAAGATTCTCTACAGTGGAGACTTCAATATGGATAAATCAGCTCTCTTTCCGGGAGCGAATCTACCTACCGATGCAGACTATGTCATTTTTGACGGTACGTACTGGGCAAGAGAAGATTTTGACCGTTCCAAAGTAAGAGACCAATTCAGTAAGACCATCGCAAACCATGGACCCGTGATAATCCCCAGTTTTGCAGTAGGTCGGTCTCAAGAGATTCTAATTATGCTTGACGAGTTAGGAATCACCAAAAACAGAAATGTCATGGTCACTGGAATGGCTGAGAGAGTAACCAAAATGGTGGGTGTGACTGGCAACTGGCAAAGTATGAAGAAGAACCGAATCCACCTAGAAGAGTCAGATGTCCTGGTTGCAGGGGGAGGTATGATGTCTGGAGGTCTTGCAAGGCATCATTTCAATGAGCAACGAAATAATCCGAAGGCCGCGGTAATGCCATGCGGATATATGGCACCTCGTACTCCAGGTTGGAATCTACTGCATGGATATGAGCCTCACGAATGCACTGTAGAGTACGCTAGACTAAGCGCTCATTCCTCAGCGACAAATCTAGAGACCTATATCAAATCGTGTAAGGGAAAGCGGATAATGGTGCATACACCATTCATTTCTCAAGCAAAGGGAATAATGATTCCAAAGTACAAAGAGAGAATCGTGATACCAACTTAGCTGGTTTTGAATTATGCAACGACTTCTAGAACTCCATCTAGAACTAGCTTGGTAGCAACGAACTTCATTGCTGGAAGACTAACTTTTAGTTTTCTGACTACATCTTCAAGAGAAGTTTCCCCGTCACAGAGGTCTACAAATTTGATAACCACATCACCATATGGATTATCCTCATCGACCACACCAATTTTCTTGAGGTGACTGGTAGGTCCAATCTCCACCTTGAAATCAATCCAACCGTACTGGCTCATCAATTGTAAACAGCCTAACACAATTTCTCGGGGAAGGTCTAGACTTCGTACAAGCCCGCCAACGGTTTCATTGCTCTCGATTGCAGATTTTACTTCAACAACAGCTTTGCCTACTTCACGGCTATTGAATGGGAGCGGTCTACCAGCCTCTCTTGCCCTGACAATATAATCGAAGCTTACTGGTTTTAGTGGTAGTTCAGTCAGCACATCAAACATAGAAGTTTCAAAAACGGAAATGTCTTCATCCCAACCATCCCAGATGTCGTGATATTTTTGTTCAATACCTAATAACAGTGAGTTCAAAATCTTTCTCTGTGCTGCTTCCTCACTTTTGTTAGCAACAATTAGAGCCATCATAAAATGCTTGGACTTCTCAATCATAACGAGATTTCCTTCGTGCTCGATGGTCTCAAGTGCATTAGTCACACCTTCATTCTCAGCACTGCCATCAATGCCTCCGAATGAATCGAGGGCTGAAATCAGTGATGCAACAGCAATCTTGTCAATATCCTCATCAGCATAGTTGAGATGATAC
>JABCTV010000192.1 GCA_018238205.1 Candidatus Thorarchaeota archaeon | reverse complement strand
GAGCCTAACCATGCATAGTTCATCTTCCAATGTGAATCTTAGTACCAGCAGCTATCATGAGTCCCCCAATGATGAGAAGACCCACTGACATCAATGGCATGCCTTCGGTTGAGATGTCAACAACAGAAAACACGCTCATAGGAAAGCCAGGCATCCCAAGGATACCAATGAGGGCTATTACAATTCCACCAATAATAAGATTAATTCCAGTTCTATCATCACTCATTTCATTTCACTTCTTCCAGTTATAGGTGCCTTTCGGCCGGAAAGAGTAGGACAACCATACTATAGATGCATTTCCTGCGTAGATGAGGGATTGCCCTAATCTTCCCATTCCTCCAAAGCACATCAAACGCTGTGTGGTTCCTCACCTCGACCCGCCCTTCCTTCTTCGCTTGAACCCTCACAATGGGTAAATACGTGTAAACCTTTCATTGGCCTTTAAGCTGTCGTGCCTTCCAACGTTTCACGTAAGGCTCTTGTACTTTGGAGGGCAGACGGTCCCAACAATCACGGCACCATGGCTTATCAGGGTCCACTTCGATTTCTCTATTACATTCTTTACATAACTGATACTCAATATGCCTGACCCCTGAGGTTTGTTTTAATTCTGATAGATATTGCATAGCTTGGTCTATGGATTATCTATCACCTTCTGAGTGACCAACATATCACTAGCTTGATATGATGAATGTGCTTCATGGACAGGTCAGATTGAATTAACTGTCAACATGGTTACTTTATTTCTTGAACCCTATACCAATGGTTCCTATCGGAATCTACTCAATCCTCGACCATATGTTTCTTATCTTCTGTTTTATTCCACCAAAAGTAGTCCTTGATTCCATGGTGGACAGATTTCATTTGATCTGAACTCAGTGGGAACCGGTGAGGTAATTCTTCTAGACATAAATGTTTCACTCCTCATCTCTAATCGATTCAAAACGGATATGCCTACTTATCTGTCAAGACCTGATTCATTAGAGTGATAATGGGTTTCAATTCCATGATCTCTTTCATTAGATTCTGTGTGTAATTGGATTAGCTCTAATCGTACAGGCATTTCTACTATCCGCTTTTTTCTCGTATCTGTTGGATGGATGGGCATCCGCCATATATTTTCCATTACCAATCTTTCACACATTAAACGTTCTATCAGTCGTTCGACAACGTGAATTCGAGTCTAGTTGACACATTAAGAAAGAGAGAGCCTGCTCAATGAACGAAGTGGCAAAGGCCGAAATGGACTTATTTCAACAACTCTTAACAGTCTTCGAAACTAGTGCGGTGCATCTAATTGCCGCAAGGATTTCTCTTTTTAGTTCAGTAGACTCCCGAATCACTGATGTGTTGTGTTCGGTGGCGAATTATGTATCGTTTATGGCCTAAATAGCCGAATGTTATCATAATGTGAGCCAGCACATCGCTTCATCCGACCCCTTGGGGGAATATCGGAGGTCTTTCGTGCTCCTCCACCACAGCCCGGACACAGATCTCTCTTCGCGCTCTAGATAGTCCCAGTCATTGGTTTCGGGCGTTTTATTAGACAGCAATGGTTAGACCGACTGATGCAGATTGAAGTATGGTACACGGGCATAGCAGTGAATGGGCTTTTGGTTCTGGCCTTCTTATATCTCATTCTAAGAATAACTAGAGGTTACATTCGAACACAACAGAACGAACACCGAACTATGCAACTCGCCGTGTTGACTGCACTGTGTGGCACACTGGCTGTGAATCTGAGCCTTCTCTTTCTATACCTACAGATGGGCATCCTTCAACATGATGCATTGCCTAATGAAACTCTTTGGCCGCTATTGTATCTTATCGGATACCATACGACCTTGATTTCAATATCAGTTCTTGTGTGGAAAGAGTGTTATCAGCAGTACAGAGCAGCACTTGCTGTACTCTCATGCCAAATGGTCGCATCTATCCTCACCATTTTATTCTTTGTCGACTACGTTGTCACCTGGGACGCGGGTGTAGTGATTGTCAATCTAGGTGTTGTGAGTGACAATATCACTCTATGGTTGGGAATAGCTGTCGGAATCGTCCTAGTTTATTCAGCTATTGTCAGAAGACTGGAAGATTTGTCTGATGATGTGAATTATCATATGTCACGAAGATCGTCGAAGTACTTCCTACTCGCGTTAGTCTACTTCACTCAGTTTCTGGTCCCAAGAGCTGAATCAGGTTCCATTGTCGACCCGTTCTCAGTAAAACTCATTGGATTTCTAATCACTATCAGCTTTGGCTATTCTTTGTATCTGTACTCGATAACTGAAAAGCCTTGTACCGAAAGTCAATCAGAGATTCTGGAACAGCAGAACCTAGGACCTTCTTTGACACACCTTATTGTCGCATCGGTACTTGCATTGCTTTTCTATGTGGCTGTTGAGGTGCAACCCCTTATCACTCACGACTGGAGGTCCTATTTGCAGTCACAATCACTGTTTGTTGGTACTTGGTTCAACACAAATCTATACCTCAACTACATCGCTGTGATTAGTCCTCTTGCGTGTTGGATGTTGTCTTTGATGGCGCTACAGTATGGCCCACATCACAAGTGGATAACTCCTGGGCGGCGAGGTTACATATGGTTACTTCTCACTGGAGTGATGCAGATGGGTTTCTTCTGGCTTGTGCATCTATTGTATCTACATGGTAGCTGGAGCACACTTGAGATGAGTGGTCAAACAATCATGCCCATACTTGTTTCGCCGGTTATTGCGGCGATTGTTATGGAATGTATTGGTTACAAATCATTCTGGCAATTAAAAGACAGACGGGCGCAGCTGACTCGAATTGTCTGTCTCTTCGGAGTGACTCTTATAGCGGCTTTGGTAGTCGATTTGATAGTTTCTCTTCCTCCGTTCTCACCGCCAGTAATGTACGTTTTCCTCGGAGCTGCAGGTCTGTCTGATGGTCTATTCTGGGCACCCATAATGTCAGTAGTTATCTTTGAAACCGTGCGTTCCATCAAGGAGCTTCTCTGAATTCGAGTGCGATCTGGCTCAGATTCCACAACTTGAGAGCAGTATTCATGGGATGTGGATCTTATGAAGAATAATAGTGAGATTTTATTAGACACCTCTGTGAATATAAGATGTCCCTGACAGGGACAAAATTGAAGGATCTTCAAATGAATCAAGGAAAGATAAAGCTAAAGGCCGCACTAGTGGTCTTATTCTTGGTAACTCTTACCGCGATAGGAACAGTACCAATGATTCTTGGTGCAGGCACCGATGGTGGTGGTGGTGGCGGATGGTCAAGTGCAACATGGACCGTCGATAATCCAACTACAGCAACATTCACGGGTTCTGCTTACACAGTGGGTCGCGGTTATGTGAGGTATTATTCATCGGGCTACAACAATGATCAAGCAGACGGGCATCTGTTGTTTACGAAGTATTTCACAGCCACAGGTCGTCGTGTAGATGTCAATCTTCTTTACGAGTGGGACTTCTACGGTGATTGCACTGGATTTCTTGTGAGTGTTTACATTTCTGTATACCATGGATCTAACTACGTCTACGGTCACATGCTCCTGACTAGGATGAAGTATATGGGGTCTCCTCCATACGGTGAGTCAGCAGACAATAATTTCGAGTTCTATTTTGGCTCAAACTCTGGCCTCACCTATACACTCAAGGTTAGAGTGTCAATAGGTCAGATAACAAACCAGAAGACTTCTGCAGGTCACTTCTGCAAGTCGAGTTCGCAGCTCACATCATCATCCAATTGGGGATTTAGTCCCTTGGTCTACCTGTAATTGAGAAACTGTCATCAATTTCTCAAAGGCTCTAGTACGCTCCGTCAGGAGCGTCTTTTTTTCTCTCACGAATCCAAGGATTTCAGAGAAATCGTACGTCAGAAACTGGGTCATGAATACATTATTGACTCGGAAAACATGGTGAACATCCAGCAGATCTCACACTATGCCCTTGAGATGGACCTAAGTTCATAGAGGAGGGGGCCTTCAACACCCATCGATCTTAACAACTCTAGGTACTGCGCGAAAACCACTTTTAGTCTGCACGCCTCGGCAATTTCTTGGAGTGCGCCGGGAGGTGAATTATTTGACAGGGCCATGGACTGCAGAATGTATTTCTGTACGTCCAAGAACTCCTGACATTTGGAAGGATTCCAGCTCGACAACGGCTGGACGACACATTAGTCCCCAGTGTGCCGGGCTAGAAGGGCCAAGAGTGTATGTTCGGCGACTTTATTGGGGTCCAGCTCTGGCAATCGGAGTATTCTCCGCCAAGATCAGATTTCGGGGACCTACCCTTGTTTCTCATGATAACTGTAATTGCATTATTCATTCTTCTGGCTGCCCTGTCGCGTTGGGGTAAAAAGCAATTAACAACGTAGGTGCCCCTTAGTTGGTGACATGTATGGAAGGTCTTTGACTGTTATCTTCTTTATCGATCCATTCAGTATTTTCGTTCCATGGATTGTCTGGCTTAGTTGAATTATGGATTATTGAGGCTAAGGGGGAGGGAGTAGTTTCTTCTTTTCCCAATCCAGTCACCTATGAATGCTCCTATGATCCAAGGGGCGATGAGGAAAATTATGCCCCCAAAGTGGGCATTCGGAGGTGGTAATCCAGTAGCCCAAATGATGAGGGCACCTCCGAAGAGGACTGCGAGAAACGTCCAGCATGCTCCACCCACTACATATATCACTCTATTTACTTTAATAGAGGGTCTGACGCGGATATAATATGCGCCTCCCACGCAGAGAAAACCAAAAACTAATCCGTAAACCACCCTTTCAAGAGGAATGTACAAAAGAAAGATTCCAACAATTATTGTAATTTTGTAGTATACCCAAGAATTGGAGCTAAAAGTCATATCCCCTTCATAGCATTTAATAGGATAGGTAACCTCGATTAAAGCTTCTTAATTATTTCCAAGCCGAACCCACATCCTCAAACCACTCTTCCCTCGGCACTAACCCGTATCTCGTATCACCTTCAGTCCAGTCAGGTTTAGCTGGTTGTAAATAGTGGGGTGGACCCCATCATTAGGACAGGATAGGGGCGATGTTAAGAGCGGGTCCCTCTGTCCCCCAGGTACTTGGTATTAAGGATTCTACCATACCTCCATTTGTTACTTCTACCGGCATCAAGTTGAATACCTCGGCTGGCGTCAGGTAACCCAGAGCCTGGTGGGGACGCTCGGTGTTGTAGAATCGGAAATAGTCACCCAGACTTGCCCTGGCATCCCTGCCGTCCTGGTACGCTTTCAGATAAACCTCCTCATACTTCACCGTTCGCCATAGCCTCTCAATGAACAGGTTGTCATTGTAGCTTCCTTTACCGTCCATACTGATTCTGATACGGTGCTGCTTCAGGAGCCCGGTGAAGGCCTCACTGGTGAACTGGGCACCCTGGTCGGTGTTGAAGATATCCGGTCTGCCCTTCTTGAGCGCCTCTTCCAGGGCCTCGACACAGAAGCCAGCGTCCAGTGTGTTCGACAGCCTCCAGGAGAGCACATACCGGCTGTACCAGTCGATGATGGCCACCAGATAAAGAAACCCCCTCGCCATGGGAATGTAGGTTATA
>JABCTV010000191.1 GCA_018238205.1 Candidatus Thorarchaeota archaeon | reverse complement strand
TTGGGACTTGATTTATTATGGGTGTAATTTTTAGAAAGACTGGTCGCCTTATTCATGGAGATTCCAACTCAGGAGACCAGAAATTCTGGAATGCAGAAATAAAGGGCACTTCAGTTACTATTCAATTTGGAAAAGTTGGTACACAAGGAACTACAGGTTCTCGAGAATTTACAAGTTATGAAGCTGCTGAGGTCTTCTTAGCACAACGAGTTCGAAAGAAGCTAGAAGAGGGTTACAAACCTCAAGTTGGAAGATGAACTGCAAAAGTGCATTCGTCATCATCTCTTGTGAGTGATTTTACAATATCAACTTTAACAGGTTTATCCAAGATGCCTTCCCATAATCTTCTAGACCAACCAGAACCGCAGTAACAGAAAGTTCTACTGACTTCTTCTAAATTGTATTTGATCATTGGACAGAAGCAATACGCTTCCATTTTTTCCTTGCGAGTGGTTGCTTTAGCAAATGCAACTGCGTTGTAGGGCTGTTTTGAACTGTAGAGAACGTTACCTTCCCGTGTGAATTTGGGATAGTTACCTGCAGCAACCATTGCTTCAAGGACATCATCGACACTATTTTTTTCTACATAGACGCTTCTCATTTTTGCAATCAATTCAGGAGGAAACACATGAGCACAGCCGGAGAGTACTTCGAACTTTTGGTCTTCAGTAGCTATATCATCTAAGTGGTTAATTGCGCACTTTACTGCTTTCACTCGGTCTTCAAGACTTGATTCATGTGATACATTGGTGTAACATTCTAACACACTGTCTCTAGCTTCTATCCCCAATACATCTACGAGCTGTTTTGAAAAACGATTGTCCCAATCATGAAGAACTTCTTGGATCTCAATGACATTATTTTCAGGGGAGTCAGTATCGAAAACTAGGAGCACTTCTCTTCCTGATTCCGCGATTGGTAAACCGTGTGCATAGGTCTCTTTGGTGACTTTTCTGTAAGTGTCGAGAATATTTTCGTATAGACCAGAATGAATCATTGTCATGGCGTCACAACTTTCGAGAAGCATTGACTTTACTTCACCTTGAAGTATTCTTTCGGAAACTGGAATACAGACATCTATGTCGTGTCCCTTACTATCTTGTACTAGCCAGTGATGCACTATAATTGGTGCTCCCACTATTTTATTTCCACTTGCATTTCTAACAATCTCAAGACTCTTGGCTACATCACTAAACTTTCCGTGAATCCTGATGAATGCAACAAGTGTTTCTTCCAGCTTTTTATGAACAACTGACATTTGGTGATTCCTCTCTAAATCTATCTTATTTTTTATATATTTAATATATCAGGACACTGCTCGAAGCAAGTTTTGAAGATGTTATAGAATATCTTCATAGCACTTTTCATCATAGAAGTTACTCTCATCTTTGTCATGGTTTGTGTAATAGACTTGAGCGAAGAATGGATTCTTCTTAGCGATCTCATCATAGTTCCAAGGTGGCGCTAGACATTCGGGACACCAATGACCACCCTTCAAAATGAGGATGGGACTTGCCTTGAATTCGTGACCAAATGCACATTTCCATTCTAGTTTTTCACTCATTCCGTTGAAGCTAGATGATACACACTCTCCTCCCCGAAATTCTGCTGCTTTTCTCATGTCATCAATTGAAAGCTCTTCAAGTGGTTTTTCTTCATCATATCCATGATTGAGTGTTTGAGATTCAGCATTAACATCGGGCATATCGTTGTACCAATCGGGAATCTGCTCCCATTTACTAAGAGAACCCCAGAAGGCGGATATTCGCCCTTGATTCTGAGTTTCTATCCAATTCATAGTCCCATCTTTTCCAGTAGTCATCTTTCTGGTAAACTGACTTTTTATCAAACGTGAAGGAGCAAACTTTGCAAGTCGGATATATTTTGGAGCTGCTTCGTTAGCTTTATGATAATGATCTTCTAGACTATGCCGCCAATGCCCAAGATAGCCATTTAGTATATCACTATCAGTGAACCATGCACAATGGAAATTCCTAATACAAAACCAATTTCGGTCCATTATTTTTCTGTAATCACCAAGACCTAGATTCTTCATCATTCGTTCGACGTATTGGAAAAAGATGAATCTGCATGAAGGCCCTCCTCCCATATTGTAGATTCTACACCAGAAATCATCAGGAGTTTCCAAACATTGGACCAGACCGTAACCTGCATCTTCTGCAGTTACCATTTCGATATGTTGATCAATTGGTTGATGGTACATTATTGGGTCCATCAAACTCATTACATTGGATATGGTGATGTATGTTTGTCTAATAGAAACCCAATATTTCAAACCAGATTCAATAACAGCACGTTCAGCTCTAATTTTTGTTATTGCATAAAAATCGTATACACTTGGTTTTAATGGATCTCCTGTTCTAACCCAATAAATTGGAGCTAATCTATCACCATATATCGCCACAGATGAAATATATATTAGTTTTATTTTTTCAGCACCATTCTCTTGCGCTTTAATAGCTTTGATAATATTCTTAATGCCACCTACATTGATTTTCTCAGCAAGGTCGGGATTATGGTCAGCTGCTGGTGCGATAAATGCTGCAGGATGAAGTACAAAATCAACACCACTTACAGCTTCTAGAACATCGGGGTAATGAGTGAGGTCTCCCCAGACAATCTTTAGTCCATTTTTTTCAACTACTCCTTTCTGTCCAACAGGAATCTTATCATTACGGAAATATTCTTTGAATGTATTTTTATTAGACTTCGAAGGGCGCAGCAACAGTACAATATCGTATTCATTGTTTCTCCTGAATAATTCTTTGAAGGCCTCTCCGCCCATCGAACCAGAGGCACCTGTAAGAAATACTCGAATATTTGTCATAGTAAATTCTAACGAAAATATGTTCCTAATAATAATTGATTGAGTGTACTATTATAATTCAAAGATATAGTAGATTTTTATCTATTTTATGAAAAAGATGTAATAACACCATTTGGTATACTTTTTTAGGGCCAATGTAACTGATATTTTTCAAGTCAATCTCGATTGACGAGGATAACTGCGGATTTCGTTTAGCTAATCCGTAGGAGAGATTAAATATGAATAGAAACGCAATTTTGGCTATTGTCGTAATTGCAGTTATTGGTGTCGCTGGTTTTGGTGTCTTCTTGATGATCCAAACAGTGGATAATCCCAATGAAGTTGCTATAGTTTTCGCAACTGGTGGGTTAGGAGATAAATCCTTCAATGACGGCGTTTTCGATGGAGCCACACTAGCTCACACAACTCACAATATCAATTTTACATACTCTGAACCAACAGCGATATCTGATTATGAGACGATGCTTAGAGGGTACGCATCGCATGCTGGGTTAACACAGCCCTATGATCTCATTATCGGCGTAGGTTTTGATCAAGCAGATGCCATAATGGCAGTAGCTACCGACTTCCCAGATCAGGAATTCGCAATCATCGATATGTTCATCGATCCAGGTAACTACACCAACGTAGCCTCAGTATTGTTCTCTGAGCATGAAGGTTCCGCACTAGTTGGCGCAATTGCTGGTCTAGTAACTGAAACTGGTCATATTGGATTCCTTGGTGGAATGGACATTGACCTCATCAGGAAGTTTGCAGCTGGATTTGTTTGGGGTGCAAACTACACCTACAATAACTACACCGATCCTGGTGCTGCCATTACTCATTCAGAGCAATATGTTGGCAGCTGGGGAGACATCGCATTAGGAAAGACCCTAACTTCAGGAATGTACACAGCAGGTGCAGACATTGTTTTCGCAGCAGCTGGCGCATCAGGCCTTGGTGCTTATGATGCCGCGAAAGAAGACAATGTAACCTCATCAAACCCACTCTGGGTCATTGGTGTTGATTCACCTCAGATGTACCTTGGTTGTGCAAATACATCAGCTCCAGTTGCACCAACCGTTGGATTGACTACAATGTTGAAGAAAGTTGATGTTGCTACTTTCGATCTAATGTTTGATACATTCAATGGAACTTACACGAGTGGTCTGAAGTTCTATGGCTTGTTCAATGATGGTCATGGTTACGAGATCAACACAGACTTGTACACACTTCCAGCAGGCGTTGTTCCCATAGTTGAGATGATCAAGACAGGAATCATCAATGGAACATTCGTCATACCTAATGATGTCTGGTGGGCTTAATTTAGTATAAAAAGAGGGGATAAACCCCTCTTTCTTCTCTTTTTCATTCTCAACATTTTCTATGCATCAACATTAAATAATGCCAAGCTAGTTTTACTAAGATAAGAATAAACACATACCTTTGTACTAAGTAGTACTTGGGGGTGCTGAATATTTACGCGGTTGAACTGGAAAACATCAGCAAAACATTTCCCGGCGGAGTAGAAGCTAACAAAGATATTACCCTACGAATTGAACCGGGCGAAGTGCATGGCCTACTAGGTGAGAATGGTGCTGGGAAAAGTACCGCAATGAACATCCTTTACGGGATGCTGTCTCAAACTTCTGGCAAAATCAAGATTAACGGAGAAGAAGTAAATCTACGTTCGCCGCACGATGCGATTTCTAGGGGCGTTGGAATGGTTCATCAGCACTTCAAGCTTATTCAACCACTCACTGTTACTGAGAATGTAATGATGGGCCTTGAATCACCTGGTGCATCTTTTCATAAGCAGACTTGGCTTGTGACACTACTTATTGCATTATTGTCCATATTTATGTTCTACTCATTTCTTGGGCTGATCACTGGTTCGATTTTGACAGCAGCTTTTCTTGTAGGAATACTGCTTTTGTATAAATCATACGATATCTTGACATATTTAATTGTGAAGTTGGAACCAGCAAAGACGCGTTCAAGCATCATTGGGATTCTTGTTCGCTCAATTCTAGGTCTACTACATATTCTTAGAATGATTATTATGAATTTCATACCTCTAGGAATCAATGAAGCCGCAGAGCGAATTAGCCAGATATCTATTGAAAATGGTCTAGAAGTAGATCCACACGCCAAAATTTTGGATATCTCTGTTGGCTTGCAACAGCGTGTTGAAATAATAAAAGCACTCTACAGAGAAGCAGATATTCTAATTCTTGATGAACCAACTTCTGTCCTAACACCCCAAGAAGTTAATGAGCTCTTCATTACTCTTGAGAAGTTCAAAAAGAGGGGCAAGACCATAATTCTCATCACCCACAAGCTTCGAGAACCAATGAATCTTTGCGATAGAATCAGTGTCCTAAGAGATGGTGGATTAGTTGGTACAGTGAATACTTCAGATACATCTCCAGAAGAACTCGCAAAAATGATGGTAGGGCGGTCTGTTGTGTTTGATGTTGAGAAGGTTCCAAGAACTCCTGGAGATGTTGTGCTCTCTGTAAATGATCTATATGTAGATGATGTTAGGAAAATACCAGCAGTCAATGGAATCTCTTTTAATCTACACGCAGGAGAGATACTTGGTCTTGCAGGAGTTCAAGGAAACGGGCAGACTGAGCTTGCGGAGGTCCTCACCGGGTTGCGCCGGGCAACGAAGGGAAGGGTCATTCTCTCGGGAAAGATAATCACCAACCGTTCAGCACGGGAGATCGCCGACCTTGGGATCGCTCACGTCCCGGCA
>JABCTV010000190.1 GCA_018238205.1 Candidatus Thorarchaeota archaeon | reverse complement strand
TTCAGCACGTTTTGGTTTTACAAATCGATAATATACTCTGATGCCAAAGAACATTGCATAGAGAACCACAAAGAGAATTTGGTAAAACACTTCGTCAGCCATTATTATCACGTTAGATAATGAGCCGATTCCGAATAACTCTGTCGATGTCTAGTCTTCTAAGCTTTCTTCTTCAAGCGACATCTATTCTTGCGATACAGAATAATTATCTTCTTTCATTAGTAATAGTAAATAGTGGTTTGAATGTTTGAGTTAGCAATTTTCGTAATTGTAGCATTGGTTGTGACTGTTGCAGTATTGCTGTACTTTGCACCCAGCATGCGTAGAAGAGGCCATTACGACCCCAAAGGGAAGATTCTCGCTGAAGCCAAGGCAGGTCTTGCGTTCGTAACGGATGATGAAGAACATAGGTTCTCAGCATCTCGAACCGGGATGATGCTCGACAGGCGTGGTTACAAGATTAAAAAGCGAAAAAGAAGATTATAGATAATAAAATAGAAACGAGGAAACACCAAGGTTTCCTCTCATGTTGGTTGACTGAATGGTAACAGGTCGCTCCTAGTCTTTCTCTGCTTCTTCCTCGCGTTTTTGCTGCTCCTTCTCAAGTTCCCGAATCCGCTTATCTTTAGATTCTTCAGCCTTCTTGATTCGTTTCTCCACATCACGAATCCGTTTCTCGGTGTTCGACAATTCTTTCTTCCGGCGATTTTCTGCGTTCTTGTACTCCTTGCTTGCTTCGTTGTACTCTTTCTTAGCAAGATTCAATTCACGTTCTACGCTCTCGGCAAGGGAGCGTTTAGTTTCAGAAACAACAAGGCATCGTTCGACCTCTTCATCAAGACGAGAGTGAAGCTTGTCAAATTCCGACTTGAGCTGTTCACGTTCAATGTTGAAAGTCTTGATGTCTGATTCTAACTCCCTAATCTTCTCATCTCTTACAGGCACTTCAGTCGTTTCAACTGATTGAGATGACACTTCAGCATTTTCAGCCGACGGCGATGTTGAAGCTACTTCAGATGGCTCTTCAAATGTAATAACCTCTGGTTCTGGGGGTTCTGGTCCTTCTACAGACGGTTCTTCTACTTCAACTTCAGATTCCTCGTAGACCAATGGTTCATCTGTTTCCAAGGGTTCCGCTGGTGGAGGTCCCAGATCGGTATCGGATGGTTCAGTGTCCTCTTCCCCGCTAGTACGAGCCTCTGCAGCTCTGACTTTCTCTAGAATGTCTTTGACTACTTCCCTACCCTCCGATTCGCTCATCGGTTCAGATTTAGGACCCTCCACTTCTTCTTCTTCAGGTTTAATGCTCACCTCTCCAAAGAGGGGGGTTTCCTCAGGCGCTTCGTAGGCTTCAGGCTCATCATCTTCTAGTTCGACCTGTTTAGAAGCAACATCACTAGGAAGCACATGTCGATCATCCTCGGAGATAATTGGAGCTCCTGCAATTGGTTCTTCCTCTGCTGGTTCCTCAACAGGTTCTGGTATTGGGTCCTCTTCCTTCTTCATGAGAGAGGCTCCGCAGCCAGCGCAATACTTTCGCATCACATCATTTGCTTTCCCACACTTAGTACATCTTTTAATATCAAACCACTCCTAAATGGTAAATTGATATCTTGACCTACGAATCACTCTTAGATATACATTTGGCGTATCATATCATTACGTATTATTGTGCAAAAATAGAAATATGCTTACGGTAAGTTCCTATCCATGAGTTCGTATATTGTGGACATACTATGTGGATGTAAGAGTGGTCGGATATTTCGGTATCAGTTGGAAGAGCTTGGAGGGACACAATGGATAACTCCAATGGCACCATTTTCCAATAATTCGGAATACATCATTGAAAGCTTGATCATGGGTCTTGAGAATTAAGGCTCTGTTTTCCAAATCTCCTTGAGTTTTTTCGAATCAATTCCAACTTCGAAATTAAGAGACTGTCTGTGCTCCTGGGTCCTCCACTGTTTTCTATATCGATAGAAATATTCGTATAGTTCAGGAATATCTTCACAGAAGAGCACCTTATGTTTCTGAATGATGTCCATTTGAAGATAGAGTGGCAGCTCTTCAAAGATCCAGACATCGTACTTGCTGGCGTTTAGTCGCCTCCATATGTTACCAAGTAGTTCAGCTCGTTCAGATGCCGAATGAAGAGTTGAAGCGATGATACTAAGGTCGAAGTCACTCGCATCTGTAGCAGTCCCATCAATGTGTGAACCAAAGAGAAGAACTGCATCAATTCCAGCAAGCTCTTGTATCCAATTGAGTTCGTCCTGAATACCGGTTAGTTCCTGCTCAACCATTTCTCCACCACATTGAGGAATTCAGTTATTCCGGGAAGAACCCGTTTGATACTCTCTAGAAGAATATCAATATCTACATCATTATACACATGAATGAGACGATTTCTGAGTCCATTAGCCTCTTTCAATATCGCCCCTACTTCTTTAGTTATTAATCCCAGTTCTAGGATACGGGAAATGTTCGTGTAATCATCAGTAGGCGGGATTGATGTGTCCTTTAGCATCATCGCCATCAGGTCTGTAGCTACTTCAATGACTTCTTGTGCAGCCTTTTCAATTGCCAACAGACTCTTTGTTTCATGTTCAGAGATTTTTTCTTGTTGCCACACCTCTACCAGTTCAATCCTGTTTCGACCGTGAAGGATCTTCTGCATGTAACGCTTCATGCGGTTCTCAGGTAATGTGGGCATCTTGAATATCTCCTACTGCTGATGTCAGACCAGAGCATTTCTTGCAGTTTATACCTTTGCATAGACATTCTTCATTTAATCAAGAATCTATAGCCAAATATTTACATGAGTTTTTCTGGCATGAAAAAGATACTAAGTGGAAATTTGTAGAAAAATAGGAAGTGGAGCTGGAAGTATTGAACTCCCAGCTCTTACATCTATTCAGTTTATTTCATGGTCTTGACCCATTCAATGACAGGTTGACAGAGCTCCTTCATGCGTTCCTTCTTAGTGTCAATCCTTATCTTCGTAGAAATCCAGTCCTGCTTGAAATGATTATTCTCGAATTCAATAGGATATCCATAGATCAGCTTGCTGGTTGGCTATCTCATGTTTCAGGAGAGTGGAAGAAGATCCGAGGTCGTTCAGGCTGGGGAGTTGGATTGGTTCTCATATCTTCGGAAAAACGCCAAATGCAGGATCATCAATTAGTGATGACAGAATGGAAAATCACTAAGATGAGAGATAATCCAAAGACAATGATTGTTTTCCTGTTCAATACGTTCGAGAATTCATGTGAAGTCTTCATTTCAACGGGCTATGGAAGCTTACTAAGTGACAAGAAAGTAGCAAGAGCAATAGAACAAGCCTTTGATTCTTTCAGTGCGAGTGGACTGATTGAACAATTCTAAATCATTGAAGAAATGAAAAATAAGAGAAGTGAGCTGACAGTACAACTGCCAGCCCGTTTCTATTCAGGTTATTTCATGGTCTTGACCCATTCGATAACTGGCTGACAGAGTTCCTTCATGCGTTCCTTTTCAGTATTCATTGGACCTGCCTTCCAACCATCTGCGGGCTCGAACCACCAGTCCGTAACAGTACCTTGGCGCTCCTCTTTTGGTTTCCAGACTACCTTGACTGGCATGCCAAATTCAGGATCCCACGGGTCAACGTTACGCAACTCATTGGCGATAGCTGTCTTGCAACCATCAACGATAACGTAAGCTAGAACGAATGGAAGTCGTTTTAGACTAGTTTTTCCCGACCACCCCGCGATCGTGAAAGTATGCAAAGTGCCGCTCTGCTCCAAAAGCCGCCATTCTGACTTTTCCAAATTGCAGTCCAAATTCCAACAATTCACCCTCGGCGGGAAGAACTTGTCCTTACACTTTGGACACTGAGTTGCCCAGAACTCGCCGTCGATAAAGCCCTTACCGAGCTTTGATACTTCGCCGTACTTCCAGTAGTATAATTGGTCGTAGTGAAGGTAGACCTTGAATTGGTCTGTGTCGGTATCATAATCATAGCCCATAAAACCAATACCGGTTTCCTTGACATCGCCTCTAAACTTGTTAGAGTTCTTGTCATCCCACTTTACATCGCTGTGGCCAGGGATCTTATGCATTCGCTTGTCACCCATCTTTATGGCCTCCTGAGGATAAAGTTTGAGATACTGGTTCCAGTACCTGCGTGGGAGTTGACAAGACCAATGTCGGCGTCTTTGACGTAGGTCTTAGAGCTCAGGTGCTTCTTGGGAGCAGTGTCGTTGAGATGTATCATACATTCAACAGCGGACATGACTCCGGTCGCTCCAACGGGATGACCGTAACCCATCAAGCCGCCTCCAGGGTTAGTGGGGACCGCTCCTTCCATGAATGTTTGCTCTTCGCGTACGAAATCTTGTACGGTGTCTGTAGTACACCAGTGAAGAGCCTTGTAAATCTGAGTTTCAGAGCTGCTGAAAGCGTCGTGAATCTCTGCCACATCAACTTTCTTTGCTGCGTCTTTGTACTCGATACCTGCCATGTCGTAAGCAACTTCACCAGAACGGCGACAGGCTGCGAACTCGGTCATATCTGGGTAGCCCTTTCCGTACCGCTCATTCCAACCTGGGAAGTCAATACGGTCTCCTGCACGGATAGTGCAGCTGCTAAGACCGGCACCAGCAATTTCGACATAGTTACCGGCAGCATGCTTCTTTGCCCACTCCTCGCTTGTGACGAGGGCGAAGGCACCACCGCGGCTCATGAGACAACAGTCTAGACGTTTCAGCGGGTAGCTGATAAGACGACTCTCCATGACATCATCCACAGTGAGGGTCTTCTTGTAATAAGGCGACTTGGGATTTGTGTAGTCGCTCCTGTAGAACTGTGACTTGGGGTTGTCTGCTGCATAGTTTCTGTTCTTCATTGCAGCCATGGCAAAGTCCTCTTCTGTGAGGTTGTTCTCTTTCATGAACTTGTACGCCATAGCAGCATAGTAGATTGGGTAAATGCCGCCTGCAAGCGCCTCGTAGCGCGTGTCTGAAGCAAGTGCAATGAACTCGCTACCCTGAGATTGGGTAACATTATCCATTGCTTCCCAGCCGTAAACTCCGACGCAATCAAACAGTCCAGACTTTACAGCGAGGAAAGCACCATAGAGAGCTGAACCTCCAGTGTTTCCACCATTTTCGATACGCACGTGTGGCAACCCGACTAACCCAAGGTGATCATGGATCACCCATACCATGTCAAACGGACGAATCCGAGTAACTTTCTGGACAGAGTTGCTTACCGAAGTGTACTGAGAAATGCGAATATACCATAAAATCGAGGTCCCTGAGCGTAAAGTCAGGGATATCCTGCTGCGTTTCTACAATACAGTTAGCGGCCATAGCTTCTGGCGTTATATGCATGGGATAGTCAAATGGAGTTGTAGCACCACCTGCGATACATACCTTTCGACTCATATTATATCACTGAATCCATTTCTAACGCCCATCTTTCGACAGACGATACTACGCCAACACGAAAAACGCTGGTACTTAATCCCTTCGGCGTTTCTAAAGATGTACAATAAACAATATTGAACCACAGTTGTTGTGACGTACCCAGAGGATTCCACCGTTTTCGAT
>JABCTV010000189.1 GCA_018238205.1 Candidatus Thorarchaeota archaeon | reverse complement strand
TCTCTGAACCCAACGTACGTTCTTGCCATACCCAGTATTGTTGAAAAGAGCATCCACTTTATCGGACCAAATCTCTGATCCCTCATCGTCTTCTCTGCAATCTTCTCTGCTTTTTCTCTCTTTTGTGCAAGAGTCTTTTCTACCTGAGAAATATCAATCGCATCTTCGGATACTAAGGATTTCAGAATATCAAACACATATTCAGGAGATTCTCTCCATCTAGGGTAGTAAGGTTCTCTGGTAAAGCCACGGTCTCCAAATTCATCAATGAACAGATTGAAGATTTTATGAAACTCCTGAGTGTCTACTGAACCTTCTGATTCAAGGATTGAAAGAACATTCTTTGACTCTTGATTCAGAATTATGGATAACAGGGTCTCATCTAACCGAATGATTGAAGCTAATTCGTTAATCCTTCTGTTAGTTTCACTTGTCTTGTGTTCCAAACCTGATAATAAAATCGGGTAGAAGATTAAGGCTGCTTTCTCACCAAGCCAACGATTAAGGAGATAATTGGTGATAAGATTCATTCCAAGAGTATGTACCGGTAATCCATACCGGACCAATCGGAAGTGTTTCATCATTGTCTTATCTAGTTCATTGGCAATTTCAAACAACTCATCAGATGAACCTTCAGATTTGAGTGCTTGGAATTTCTCGTCGAATTCTTTACATTTTGGAATGAATGTTTCTTCAGTCCATTTTTCATAGACTGAGTTTGTCTTAGTCATTCCACCATCGCCATCGAGGAGCATTAAACGAATCTCAGCCATGAGTCGTGTTTTCAATGCGAAGGGTAGTTTTCTTACTGTCGCTTTGCCATAAGGTCCTACGCCATCCGGGAAGTAGTTCATCAAATCATCAGACCTGATAAAAGGAGGCATCTCATTGACTACTTTTCTTCGTATAACCTCTAGATTGAAGTACACATGACCTTTGTACAACTTGGTAAGTTCATCAGGCATGTCTTTGTATCCCAGTATTGCATTAGCTTCTACATTTACGACGTATATCAGTTGGTCTCCTAGTAAACTGAAAAACAGTGGTGTAACCGGGTCATTCCAATAATCGTCTGCATAACCTCGTGTCCAGAGAACTTCCTCTTCTTCATCACTTACTTTCTCAAGATTGACGGTTATCGGTCGTGATTGGAGAATATGAAATTGACCTTCTCTATCAAGTGCCCACTCAATATCTTGAGGTGATTTGAATAATTCTTCTATCGATTTACCAACCTTAGCTAAATTGATTATTTCATCATCTTCAAGTGATGATTGTTGACTTTTTGCTTGTGAAACACTTGAATGCTGAACGCCATCTCCCTTAGCTTTTCTAACAATGATTACAGATTTAGTGCCTATTTCATTGCTTACGAGTGAGAATCCTCCCTCTGAATCTTCTGCAACTACATACCTATCTGGTATTGCATAACCTGAAACAACAGATTCACCAAGTCCAAAATTAGATTCAATCATCATCTCATCAGGCAATTTTGAAATTGGATTTCGAGTAAATAATACACCAGCACATCTAGCATCAACCATTGATTGAACCACAACAGCTATCTGCACTTGATCATGAGGAATGTCATTTTCTTCTCTGTATGCAGCAGCGCGAGTTGTCCACATTGACCCAAAACAATTCTTGATGTGTTCCAGTACATTATCAATTCCTTCGATATTGAGTGAAGTATCGTATTGACCAGCAAAAGATGCATCTGGTAGATCTTCAGCAGTAGCTGAGGACCTGATTGCTACGCGACCTAGAACATGTTGCTTGTATGCCTTTGTTACTGCAAGTATCAATTCTTCTGGAAGTGTAGAACCTTGTATACTATTTCTCATTGCTTTTGTTGCTTTACTCAACTCACCAGCATCTTCGAGATTCACATTAACAAGGTGTTCTTTAGCTAAACTCTCTAATTGATTAGAAACAATGAATTTGGAGTATGCTTCTGTTGTAACAACGAATCCCTGTGGAACCTTGAAACCAGCTTCGGTTAATGTTGTCAGGTTTGAAGCTTTTCCTCCAGTCATGGATTGTGTGGCTGAGTCAATAGAACTCAAGTCTACGATGAGGGGTATTTTAGTAACTGTTTTTTCCTCCTTCAAAGTCATAAAGCTGATTATTGAGTCGCATCAAACTATGCTAAAGGCATTTCGGCTAGCAAGAATTCAATGGACAAATGAAAGTGTGATTCTGTAAGATATTTTAAGCCTCGTGTACATTTTCTTTTTGAGGATTATCAATTTGAGAATCATGCCGGAAAAAATGAACAAGCTTGATGGCAGAACTTGTTTCATCTGCGGGAACTACTTGCTAAATAATTCAGAGGGGGATTTAGCTTACCTCAAAGTTCACTCTGGATCAACAATGAAAGCTAAGCCAAATATGTATCATCTATTTGGATGTCCACATTGCAAAAAGATTGCGCACAAGAGATGTTGGTATGATTCTGGTGAAAGAAAGGTCAAGAAAGGTTGGTTTAGTAAGAGTGAGTATATCCTAACGTGTCCCAGTTGTGGTACCGATATATCTTCTAAGAGACCTGAGCGAGTAGATTGGAAGCGTGGTTACGAAATACCCGGACATCCCGATTCTGAACTCCTTGAACTTCATGTTTCAGATGTAATGACCTGGAAAGCAGGTTCAGTTTTTGGTAAGATTGGTCGAGCAATTAATGATTTCTTCAAAGCTGTTGGTCTTGCCTCTCTATCCGATCCTGAGCGTAGCGCAGTAGCAAGTGCAGCAAATAATGTTGGAAAGACAATACAAGATGTTGCTGAGCAAGTCTTCAAGATTGATTTAACACCGAAACAACGTGCTGAGTTGAAGGAACTGCGATGTCAGTATTGTGATGCACCACTACCATTGCCTGGAGAATTCGATAATGCAGTTGTTTGTGCCCACTGTGGAACTGCACATCTTCTATGAATGCAAATGAACTCGCCCGAGATTCATTAATATGCACGCATAAGTCAAATTAAATGGACTAGCCAGTTGGAGGCCTAGAATTCGAATGCCGATATACCTCGAGTTTAACACGTCAACATCTCAATGGTTTGAGACTACACGAAATGCTGCTGACGATACGATACTTCTTGCTATAGATGAAAGCCAGAAGAAACTCATCATGACTGTTCCCCCAGGAACTGGAATGATTGCAAAACGTGCTGCTGAACGCCAAGCCCGTGGGATTACCAAATCTGGTTTTCTATGCAATGACGGCGGCCGTTGTGGTCGTGATCATGAGCTTGAGATCCTTGGTGAAGGTGGTCAATTACCTGAGCGCCTTAGAGGAAGTCCTCGAGAAGTATACTAGACTGAAGTAGTATTCGCAGGGGCCATCAGACGGGCTCCTCTTCATTTTTATTTTTCATTCCAGTTAGTGGATAGAAAATTCTCAACAGGTAGAATTTCCAGTTTCAATGATTTCTTACTTCCAGCGAGTGAGTCTTTCAGATTTTGGTCGGAAAGCTGCTGATAGAGATTTGTTTCTTGCTTTCAGAAGCTCTAATCGACCCAATCTATTTCTTGTATAAACAAGATTCATTTTGCCAACGTGCTTCTTCCACATCTCCGCAAAGTATTCTGCATGTTTTTTCTTGGCACCTATGATTGATGGGACTGTATGATAATCCTTTCGTGTTATGAAGAAAAGCCTAGATTTCCGCACAAGGATGTATCTTGGATTCTCGATTGGATCGAGAATATCTTGAAGCGCTCTCATGAAGACTGCCTTTTCCCTGGCATTTCCACCATCGAGGTGACAATGAACTTCACCCATCTCTCCAACATCTGCAACGACTCTCATATTAGTGTACTCAGTTCTAATTTCACCAATATGACAAAGTGTCTTGAGCAATGCAATTCCAATAGTCTTCATACTGGATCCTACTGGGCCGTGTCTGATGAACAACCACAGTATTCGTAAGAACATTGGAGTGAACATCAAAAGGAATAGCCCGAGAATGCCAAGAAATATCCAACTGAATTCTGGATCAAAAATTAATGGAATACCTCGTATCCATGCTTCACCGGAATGTACAAACACTAATCCCAGTATGAGTGTTGCTTCCCAAAAGAGATAGGCAATAGTGTTCCAGAATACAAAACTTCTCGGTAGTGAAATCTTCTTGGTTTGAATATCTTCAACAAGTCGAATGCCATCCTCACCGCGCTTGAGTGCTTCATCCCAGCTGGATTTCATTTCATCTCTATTTAGTGCACTCTTGAACATTCGTTCATTGAGGTTATTGAGTTCTTTCGATTTGAATGGTGGTTTCTCAAAAATCAGTCTACCAAGTCCATTCTCAATGATTGGTTCAAAGTATGAAACTCCAACAAACGCCTTGAACCTTCTCTTCATTGTTAGATAATCTGGACCCCCATCCTCCTTCTTAGGTTCTACACAGACAAGGTGCCAAATATTGGATGTTTTCCCCGGATTGCCACGCTCACTTCTAATTGCTCTACCTCTCATCTGGTTAGAGAGCATATATGAACCCACAAAGCTAGCAATTACAAGGGAATTGATACTTGGAGCATCCCATCCTTCACCAAGGAGGGACTTGGTTCCTACAAGAATATTCACTCCACCAACAGTGAAGAGGTCCGTCATTGCTTTGACAAGTTTGTGTTTCACACTATTTGGGACATCAACAGTAAGGAATGAGTTGTCGTATTCTAGGAATCTCAATCTAACATCAGCGTTATCAATGCCAAGGTGTGAGGTGCATCCTAATAACAGGTCTTTGGAATCTTTCGGAATTACTACCAGAGAACCGCAGAGAATCCCTAATTTGGAATCAATATCGGATCTACGTAGCGTTTCGAATATTGGAACAACTCCAATTTTATTGAGTGGCGAGATATCAGTACTATTCTCGGGCATGGATTCTTTTCGTATGTAATCGGTTAGAACTACCATCCTGAGATTTTCTTGTAATGAGTCTACTTCTAGTTGAGCAATATCTTCAATCCGTTGCAGTTTTGATATACTTCGTTTCAGAATCTTTTCAACGGTCTTGACATTACGAAGCTGAATCCTTCGTAACTCGACTGCTCCAATTCGTTTGAGTTCATCATGAACTTCCTTCAAGAAAGTAGGATGCCTAGGTCTCTTTACTCCTGGTGGGTACAGAATTCTTGTCAACAAAATCTCAAGCCATTCGACAGAGAATGATGGAAGATGGGAATCTTTGTCAGCAACAATTCCAATCGCATCTTTTGAAACCTTGATTCCATTATGTTTGAGATAAATTAGCATACTTGAGTAGTAATCTGGCTCTGTCAAAATATCCTCAATATATTTGGATGATTCCATAATCCAATTATGGGACAGTATATGATTGGTAAAAGTATCATTCTTCTGGAGCCACTTAATGAAACGGTCTACTTCTTTTCTGAATAGTGAGATTTCTTCTTTCTCTGCTTCTGATGGTGTAGAGAAGACAATTAGATCCTGATGGGGGCAAAGATTACGTTCCAGTACAAGTTCAGGAACAGGTATTTGGGCATCCACTGGTCCACAGAGTTCTACGTATCTATCCCATTCATAATCAACAACGTCGAAAGGTGGAGTTGCTGTCAGGG
>JABCTV010000188.1 GCA_018238205.1 Candidatus Thorarchaeota archaeon | reverse complement strand
TTCAATGTACTAGGCCCTAGTGCTGAGTTCAATCCAATTGTTCGTATAGCATTAGAAAGCCAATTGTGGTGGGTCTGGTTTTTCATTGACGCGATTTCATTCTTTATTTTCATCATGATGGCAGGGTCTTACTATCTCCATACACGAAAAAGTCTTGTCGCTAATCGTACTGGTCTTGTATCGGGACTTGTTTCTTTGAGAGTAGGGCTAGCTGCACACAATGTGATTAGATTCTATGCAGGGGTCCCAGCGGTTCTTGGTGGTATCATATTCACAGGTATAACTTTCATAATTATGGTTAGCCTACTTGACCGTACAAGTGATGTTACTTGGCAAGGATTTAAACAGTGGTGGAAACATAGAACGGACAGATTCCATGATTACAGGCTTACAAAGAAGGCAGCAAAGTCAAGTCTAGGAGATGAAACTCAGTTGGATGAACAGATTGAGAGAGAAATTAGTGCTGAACTACCAAAAGCTACTGAAACAGATGAACCTGGTTATCCAAATAAATGGCTAAAGCGGATTCTCTATCTACTCGCAGCAGTTGCCCTCTTCATATTCATGCCGTTCTTCCTTGTATTCCTTGGAGATGTGACTGGAGTATCCGCATTTAGTGATATTTATGGACCTATGGTGTTTTGGAACGAGCTTTCTGCACCGGCATTCCTATTAGGTTTCTTATCAATCTGCGTGTTTACTGCGGGTATCATGTATCTCATTCTAAGATCATTCGAAGTTCAAGATGGGGCTTGGTAAGATCAGATACTCGTCCATGCATCTTCAACACATTATACAGAGTCCGTGAACGAAACTATTTTCAAAGCTCGTAAGTTACTCGACATTGTTATGAAAATTGCAAAACCAGCCAAGGCATATCGAGAATTACTTGATCAGTTCGAAATAGATCTTAGATTGACCAGTGATCAAGCAACCGCACTAGAAAGTAATCAACCAATCCTTCTAACAGAAGAACAACTTGATTTCCTTGTAGACCAGATAGTTGCTCTTGATGGCATTGACAAGTTTCTAACGAAATTCATAAACTCAGTTCTCCCCATTTCTCTTTCACTCTTCGTTATTAACGACCGACTCTGGAAAATGATGGAACGAAAATCATGGGACAATGATAAGATGTTAGCAATGTCCACAATTCCACTATGTGCTTGGGATAAAAAATCAGGAGACACCAATAACCCGAAGGCTGTCAAAAGATGGACAACACAACCCTGCACATTCGAACTCTCTCTTGATAATACACCAGCAATAAAAATCAAAGGTAAAGGCGGTGACTTCTCAGCTTTCATAGAAAGAAAAAATTTCCTCCCAAATTATATCTTTGAATCACTCAACATCGGTGTAGTATTGAATAATGCAACTATAGAGACCTATCCTACACCAAGAGATGATTTGGATTACAACTACTCAGACCATGCTAGCGTTTTCTATGAACATGGATTTGCTATTTCAATCCCAGGTGAAAATGTTACGCTCAGAGTAGGTAAGCGAATACCAACTAAGATGCTTGGTGATGTTTACCTTCTGATTGGCACCCGATTAAATGCTGAAGACAAACCGTATCAAGGCTTAATGATTGATATTTGGTTACGAGCATTTCAAAGAAGAATAAGTTAGGTGTTATCCAATGACACTTTTCACCCAGAAGTCTTGTTATGAGAAGGTATTTAGGATGCTCTACCTATAATATTGTCGCATTCTTTCTAAATAATTTGTGAATGCAATGATGGAGAGGAAAAAAATGAACGGTTCAAAATTTTATGCGATAGTCTTCTTTTGTATCATTATCGGAGCAGGAGTAGGATTTGGTGCAGGCTGGATAATGGCGGGTACACCTGCTGCCTCTGAGGGAACAATGCCACCTCTGAAGGCGGGATTCATCTATGTTGGTCCAGTTGGGGACTTTGGATGGACTCATGCTCATGATCAAGGAAGACTATACATAGACAACAAATATGATTGGTTAACCACGGTTTTTATTGAAAGCGTTAGCGTTGCAGATGCAGCAGAGAAGATTGACTATCTCGTTGATGTTGAAGGATGTGATGTTGTTTTCACTACATCGTTCCCCTACATGGATGCAACCATTGCAGCTGGTATACGTCATCCTGATACGATATTCTTCCACTGTTCTGGTTATCTGAGAAGTGACAATGTGGGTACCTACTTCAACGATTTCTATCAGTTATACTACCTCAATGGTCTAATGGCTGGTGCACTCACACAGACTGGCAAGCTCGGATATGTGGCTGCGTTTCCATTTCCAGAGCTCATCAGACACATCAATGCTTTTGCCATTGGAGCAAATGAGGTCAATGCATCAGTGACAACAGATGTCCGGTGGATGCAGACAGAGTGGTTTGATCCAACCACTGCCACGACTGCTGCCAATGGACTCCTAGCAACTGGGGTCGACATGTTAGCATTCACTGAGGACTCTTCAGCAGTGCCTCTTGTGGCAAACGCAACAGACGACGTCTATGTCTTTAGTCACTACTCGCCCATGCAACTCTTTGCACCAACAAGCACGATAAGCGGTCAGTTAGTGCATTGGGATATTATGTACGAGGACATAATTCAGAAGGTCTACCTTGGTCAATACAATGCGACCAATCTCGCAGATGTAGACTACTTGTGGTTACTCCAAGAAGATGCTTGTGAATTAGGTGGTGATTTTGGTGTCCCAATAAATCCAATATTCATACCTGCTCTTCAGGCTATCATGCACACAGATCCAGTTCTTGGAACTATAAGTGTCTATGATCTTGTGATGGCAAGGTTGAACCAGATGAGCATGACTAACATTATCTTCGAGCCATTTACTGGACCAATGGACTTTAAGAATGGAACACAGTGGCTTACAACTGGAGAGTCAGCTGACATCTATACGTTGCTTGGTATAACTTGGTTTGTTGAAGGTGTGATAGGTACTATTCCAGTTACTTAATGTAAGTAAATGAGGGGATTATAGGTCCCCTCTCCACTCTTTTTTTTACAATTGAGATATTAGGATGTTTTACTACACACACAAAGGTCGTAAATGCCATGACAAACCATGTCAATGTCCTAGAGATGCATGATGTATGCAAGACCTTCTATGGTGATGGCGCAGTAGAGATACGTGCAAATGATCATATCAACTTCACTTTGAAAGAAGGTGAAATACACGCTCTTCTGGGAGAGAACGGGGCAGGCAAAAGTACACTTGTTATGAATTTGTGCGGAGAGCCGGACAGTGGAACTATACTTGTAGGAGGAGAGAATCTCAGACTCAACACACCCAGAGAGGCCATTGATCATGGAATAGGAATTGCATATCAAGACCTGACAAAATCACTGGTTGAACGTCATTCAGTTGCGGAGAATATTCTTAGCTTGTCTAAAAGTTTCCTTCTGTCCATACAAACTGTTGAAGAAGCTGTAACAAATGCACTCACTAGATTTGGTTTCCCTGATTTGGACCCTAAAATGAAAATATGGCAACTCTCTGGCGGGGAGAAACAACGAGTTGAGATACTTAAAGCTCTCGTAATCAATCCACGAATCCTAATTCTTGATGAACCAACTTCAATGTTGACCCCTCCTGAAGTTGAGACCCTATTTTCACTGTTAGAGTCTCTCAAGTCCGAAGGCAAGGGCATTGTAATTATTACTCACCATCTTGAAGAAGCAATCCGAATCAGTGATCGCATCACCGTATTACGGAAAGGACAGGTAGTGAGCTCCCTTGATGAGAAAGAAGTAGCTAAATTGAAAAAATCAATCAACGATGGGAAACGTGAGCTTGCTCGTTTAATGGTCGGAAAAGATACCTTGTATGATCTCAAGAGAAAACCTCTGAAAAGCGGGGATTTGGTACTTAAAATTGAAAACCTTGCTGTGAATAATGACATGGGTGACCAAGTTGTCAATAATATTTCCATTGAAGTTCGAGAGAATCATATTCTTGGTCTTGCTGGGATTGCAGGCAATGGTCAGCGAGAGTTGTTAGAAGCCATTGTTCATTGGCGGCATGTGAATTCAGGAAAAGTAATCCTGCACGGAAACGAAATAACTAACAAATCTGTTGTCATGATTCGGAAACTTGGAGTTTCATACATCCCGGAGAACAGGAAAAAAGCTATGGTTCTTGACCGGTCTGTTCGCGAGAATCTCATGCTCAGCTATTATTCTGAAGCGGAGGGTCCTTTTATTGACCGTGATGCTATGGTTGAGATTACTGACAAACTAATAGAACAATTTGCCATTGACACTCCCAGTCCGTTGGCACCTATGAGAAGTTTGTCAGGCGGCAACAAACAGAAAGTAGTGGTAGCGAGGGAGCTTTCAAGAAGACCTAAAGAAGGAACTAAACTCCTTCTTATTGCAGAGAATCCAACTTCTGGTCTTGACGTGGCAACTACCGGATTTGTACGAGAGGAACTTCTCAAGGTAAGAGAGTCTGGAGCAGCAGTGCTCCTGGTTTCCAGTGACCTCACCGAAATAATGACGCTTTGTGATGAGATTGCAGTCATCTACAAAGGAGAAATAATCGGAAGAGTCAGTACTGATGAAACCACTAGAGAGGATATTGGACTCATGATGGGTGGAGTAATCTCCGAATCAACTACGAGTGAGGTGTCAACTCAATGAAACTGGATAGATATATAGTGGAATTCAAAAAGAAAATTAAGGTGCTGAAATTCAAAAAGAGAACTAAGGAACTAACCTTTCAAGAAACGATTCATATCAGAATACTATCGCTGTTCATGGGCTTGGGCGCAGTAGCACTTATTTTCCTTATTTATGGTCAGAATCCACTCATACTCTACTTCGAAATTTTCTATTACGCATTCTTCACTGTATTTGGACTTTTGTCAACACTTTCGCGTTTTATCCCACTCGTACTCATTGCAATCGGTCTTTCAGTACCCTTCAGGGCTAAAATTGACAACATCGGTGCAGAGGGTCAGTTCCTCATCGGAACAGTTGCTGCATCGGGAGTTGCACTCTTCTTTGGTGAAGGTGCTAACCCATGGGTAATTATTCCAGTCATGTTCTTGGCAGGTTTCCTAGCGGGGGCACTTTGGGCCCTTCCAATTGCAATCTTCAGGGTCAAGAGTAAGTTCAAAGGATCTGACGTGGTCATCAGTTTTCTTCTGTTCTTCCCTGCAAAATTCTTGATTGATTATCTAATCACTGGTCCTTGGAGAGATCCAGAGGGTTGGGGATTCCCACAGTCCCCACTCTTCCCTGATCCTACACAGATTTTTGCTTTTCCCGGAACGCGGATCCACCTCACGATATTTCTTGGACTTATCGCCACATTTCTCATCTATTACTTCCTGACCCGAGAAAAGAATGGAATTCCAGAAACAAAGCTTGGTTACGAAATCAATGTATTAGGTGAAAATCCTGAAGCCGGAGAAGCTGCAGGAATGAGCTTTCTAAAAATTGCAATAATTTCAGTACTGATCTCAGGTGGTCTTGCAGGCCTCGCTGGAGTTGGAGAGGTAGCAGGTAATCCCAATTTCTACAGATTGCGTCCTGAGTTATCCAGGTTTCTGGGATTCACAGGTATTGCGGTAGCGTGGCTTGGAGGATTAAACCCCTTGGGGATAATTGTTAGCGCTCTCTTCTTTTCTGGTTTGTTAGC
>JABCTV010000187.1 GCA_018238205.1 Candidatus Thorarchaeota archaeon | reverse complement strand
AGCTTGATTTGGTTATTGCTGGTACCATAGTGATTGTGGCTGTGACTGCTGTGATTCTTGGAGTGGTATTCAAGAAAAAACAGTAAGAATGAGATAAAAGAACATAAGGTGCGTTTGTTTCATATCACTCTGCAAACCAAAACTGGTGAACCCATAATGCCTCTATTATCAGACCCTATCAACATAGCAAACCTTGAGATCAAGAATCGAACTGTAATGGCTCCGATGGTTCGGAATCTAGCGACTGAAAATGGAGTGGTAACAAAAGAAGTAGTGGAACACTACGAATTGAGGAGTAAGGGAGGAGTTGGGCTCATCATAGTCGAGGCCGCTGCCATCACATGGGAGCATCGGATCATGAAGAAGAATATTGGTATCTATGATGATAAGATGATTCCGGGTCTCACAAAATTGGCAGATGGAATCAAGAAGCATGGTGGCAGTGCATTCATCCAGATCAATCACTCAGGACCGAAAGGCCATGGGAAACCAACATACTCAGGTCCTTCAGCAGTGCCAGTATTGAAAGGTAAGATTCCCGAAGCTTTGACATTGGATGAAATCGACAATGTCACACAGATGTTTGTGGATGCTACACGAAGAGCAAAAGAAGCAGGATTTGATGGAGTAGAGATACACGGTGCTCATTACTATCTTCTTAGTGCATTTCTCTCGTCCTACACTAATCAAAGAGAGGATAATTACGGTGGATCAACGGAGAACAATGCTAGATTTTCTGTGGATGTTATCAAAGCCATCCGAAAAGAGATAGGCGATTATCCACTGATTTTCAGAATGAATGGGTTTGAGAATGTGGTTGATGGAATCACCATGGAAGAAGGTATTGAGATCGCTAAAATCATAGAGCGCGCGGGGATAGATTCAGTCCATGTTTCCTGTGTGGTTGATGCAACATACAATCCAGGAATCCCTCCTTATTTTGATGAAGAAACTCAGCCAGAATTTCTCAAAGAGTATCCCTATGATTGTTGTATTCCCATCGCTGCCAAAATCAAACCGCATGTGAAAGTTCCAGTAATCGGTGTGGGAATGGTAAGAGATGCGCAATTTGCTAGAGAAGTTATGAAGAAAGACCACTGTGACTTACTTGGGTTAGGAAGATGTCTTCTATCAGACCCAGCGTTTGTTGTGAAGACCTTGGATGGAAGAGATGATGAGATAATCCCATGGAAAGATTGAGTCGACCGCTTTTCCCGTTCTCCAAAAGAACATAAGACAGGGTGTATATTCCCTAAATTGGTTGATTGAAATGGAAAGACTCCCACTTGATGCATTGCCTGATGCGTTACCAGATGCGATTGATGAGGACAAATATGTCATCTGTACTTACTATGTTGGACTCCCCCCGTTCATGGACGCTAGGGAGTTAGCGTGGTCTGCAGCTGTTGAACAGAGCACCGGTACTTGGACTCTAGTGCCTGGTGAAACTCCAGCGGTTCGAAAGCGACATGTTGCAAAAGTCGTTGGAGTCTATGAAGTACCTCAACATGAATATAGCCTTCCCAAGGACTTAGAGAGAAGACAGTACATTATGCAGGTTGCCTACCCGTGGGAGAATTTTGGTCAACAGATTCCGATGCTGCTCAGTACAGTAATTGGAAACATCTCTCTCTATGGGAGAATCAAGTGTTTGGATATGAAGTTCCCCAAGAGTTGGCTCAAAGGATTCAAGGGACCGAAGTTTGGAATCAAGGGTCTCCGTAAGCTATTGAAGATAAAGAAAAGACCTATCCTGAACAACATGGTCAAACCATGTGTCTATACGTCATGTGAGATGGGAGCGAATCTTGCTTACGAAGCTGCTGTGGGAGGAGCGGATATTATCAAGGATGATGAGCTACTAGCAAATCCTGAATTCAATACCCTTGAGGACCGAATTCCGCGATTCATGGAAGCTATTGATCGAGCAGATTCTGAGAAAGGTGAGAAAACTCTCTACACAGTCAATATTACTGATAGGTTGCCCCAGATGTTTGAGAATGCTGAGAGAGCCCAAGAACTAGGGGCAAACGGGTTAATGATTAACTTTCTCGCAGTAGGATATTCTGCATTCCGTCATGTCTGTGAGAATATAGCCAAGGTTCCAGTACTTGCACATATGGACGTCACTGGAGCTATATCATACTCACCAATAGTGGGCATCTCGTCAAATATCGTCACTGGGAAACTACCTAGAATCTGTGGTTCTGATATCACTGTGTTCCCTGCGCCTTATGGAAAGGCTCCTGTTCTCAAGGAACGATTCCTCAATGTTGCACATGATATGATCATGCCGCTTCACAACATTGGGCAGACTGCACCAATGCCCAGCGGTGGAATTAGTCAAGGACATGTTGAGGAGGTCATGGAGGATCTGGGTCCAGATATTGTGATTGGAACTGGCGCAGGTATTCACGCACACCCAGGAGGTCCTAGAGCTGGAGCAATTGCATTCAGACAAGCAATTGATGCAAAGATGAAGGGTATTCCTGTTAGTAGATATGCCAAAGAAGAAGGTCATGAAGAGCTAAAGGCTGCAATGGACTCATGGGGTTCAGGAAGAACAGGTGCGGACTTTTAGATTTGTATTATGAAGATAAATCAATTCAGCTATTAAGACGACGATGCATAGCCTTGTTGTTCTTATAGAGAAGGAGAAATTCTTTGAAGATATTATCATACAGAGTACGATTTTCAGGGTTAGGATGGAATGTCTTGGAGTATTGAACAAGGTCTGGAATATCTTCGAAACTACATAGCCCTAGTCCCACAGAAGCAATGAAAGCTGCACCACGGGCGTTCGCCATGATAGGATCTTTGACTTGGCGAATTGTCCGGTTTAGTACATCGGCATAGATTTGGCACCAGGTATCAGATTGAGCGCCGCCACCGATAATATTCACAGGATCCATCTTCCTCTTGATGAAATTCTCCACAAGTTCGAACAACCATCGTGAGTTGAATGCAACCCCTTCAAAAATTGAGCGAATAATATCATCTCGTTTTACTGGAAGAGAGATGTTATGGAGCCCACCTCTCACAGTGTGATCCTCAATAGGGGTACGTTCTCCATAGAGCCATGGAGTGAAGATGAGACCATTGCTACCAGGTGGCACAGTTTCTACGATTTTATCGAATTCTTGGTACACCTCAGGGTTCTCAATCTTTGATTCATCGTCAACATAGAGAACATTGTCCCGGATGAACTTTAAACATGCACCAGCAGTTTCCTGTTCATTTGCAACAAAGTAGCGTCCGGGTATGGCAGACGGGAGTGAAGCCATATTGTGAGTGATGTCCGTCTTCTTGAAGGGTACATGACACATTGCCCAACTACTTGTCCCTATGTAGATATGACCCTCAAAGTCTCTAACTGCACCTGAACCAATGATTGCTGAATGTAAGTCAGGAGACCCTACTATTACCTTGGTGTCTTCTCTGATACCCAGACTCTGAGCCACTTCCTTGGTCACAACACCCAAGACATCAGTTGACTTCTTCAGTACGGGTAACTTGTCTCTATCAATTCCCATCTTCTTGATTAGACCATTATTATAGTGAACATTGTTGATATCTCTGATATCTGTGACCCAGTGAAGCATAATTGAGTCAAACGAAGCTGCAAATTCGCCAGTAAGTCTGAGATTCAGGTAGTCTTTTGGTTCCAAGAATTTGAAAGTCCCTTCATAGACTTCCGGTCGTTCATTCTGGATGAAGAGAATATGAGCTATGGGGTCTTTGCCACTCTTCACAGGAAGTCCACCTGATGAACGTATCCACCGCAGAATATTCATAATACCATATCCTGAGATATTGATGATGCCTTCATTGATCTTCTTGATGTAGGGTTCCCCACGAGAGTCCATCCAGATGACTGCATTCATCAAATGATTGCCATCTGCATCGACAGCAACAGTTCCAGACCATTGACTTGATACGCAGATTGCAGCAATATCATCAATTGACACAAGCCCCTTTCCCAGTAGTCGATTCGTTGCTTTGAGGAGCGCATTCCACCACTCATCGGGGTCTTGCTCAGCGCCCCCGTCAGGTAAGAGATAGAGAGGAGTGTCCTCATACTCGAAAGCAAGGATTTCACCACAATGATCAGCAAGAGCAACCTTCATGGCGGAGGTTCCATGGTCAATAGCTAGGATATACGTCTTCTCACTAGTTTCCTCGTTCATTTCCTATCCCGCAGTTCTAGCAGGTAAAACGACCATATATACAGCGGCCAAAGTGGTTTACATCTCAAGCTTCTCAATATTTCCATCTTTATCGATAGATTCAATGATTAGTGGGGACTCTCCACCAGTCATTTTGTCAAGCTTTAGATATTCCTGCATAAGTCCAAGAAAATCAAGAGGGTTGACACATGCTTCTGGAGGAAGCACACCTTTCTTAGTAATCTTGCCACGCTTCATGAGAATGACTCCCAATGCGGCTGGGATACCTGTTCCCTCACCCATAGATTGTCCAATCGATGCCATTGAGAAATCATATTGTCGAGGTTCTCCATCTTCGATGCCCTTGATTGTAATCTTCAGGCAACCTCTCTGTTCGCCAAAATTCTCTTCTTTCAGGATTTTCTCTCTTTGTTGGATAATGTATGCTATAGCAAACTCTCTAGGAACAATCTTCTGATCTCCAACAGTAAGGGGATCCTCGCTGACGATGCCTACCCGTGTGATGTCTCGGATCATGCTATAATAACGAGGTGGAATTACACATCCAAGATTAGTCACACGCTTACACTTGATATAGTTGGGTAAGGTTATTGTTTCTGGATGGGGATACGGGTAACACCTGTATCTCCCTATGAAATGGAATTCAATTTCTTCTTCGAGGGCCTTTCCACTCTCACCAAAATAGTCAACTGTTTCATATTTTCCATCCAAGTACATTGGTATTGGTGAGGTCATACTGTGTATTCTGTGTGCAACTACTGCAGCACCCTCAGTCGGTTCTCCGCCGTGTGCATGAAGAATATCAATGGAATCAACTTCGTCGAGCATGTGATCTGCACAGAACTTCGCAAGGAGATTTGCAACTCCAGGTGAACTACCCATTCCAGTCAGCGCTGAAATCCCTGCCTTCTTCGCCTTTCCATCCATCTCAAGTAGTTTCTTCGTTGCGTCGTAGTCATCACATACATCAACGTAGTCTATGCCAGATTCGATCACTGCTTTCAATACGATAGGACCTAGCTTGTAAAATGGACCACAGCAGTTGAGGACAATATCTGAACCTTTAATCGCTTCTTTGACAGCTGCTGGATCACTAGCATCTACTCTGAATGAAGAAAGACATTCATCACCAATTTGTGATACAAGTTCGTTTGCTTTCTGGAGATTAATATCCCCAACAACAATCTCTGAAAAGTCACCTGAAGATACTAGTGCTTTTACTGCAACAGTGCCAACAACACCACATCCGCCTAAGACTGTTACACGCGACATAATGCATTCAAGAGTTGCTACAGCTACTTAAAACTTGGTTAATATTAGACACTTACTAGAACCTGCTTTTAGACCGGAATGTCCCGACGACGGAAGATGAGTAAGCTGGCAATGATGAGAACCACGTTGACACCGCTCAACACAATGACGTCTCGTTGGAAGTTATCAAAGATACCCAGACCGAACAAATCCGTGGTGTTTTAGTAATACCATGTGGAAGCATAC
>JABCTV010000186.1 GCA_018238205.1 Candidatus Thorarchaeota archaeon | reverse complement strand
ACGCCTTTCTGCACATCTCTCGCACCAACGCAGTTGATGAATCCGATGCTTTTTGGTTTCCTACCATCACTGAGCCTAAGCAAATGACCATTAGTTGGGCCGGCTGCATTGATGAGCCGCTCGAACTCCATAGCAGTGATGACATTTGGTATCTTTCCATAACCAAATTGAGTATATTCACTAATGTCGAAGAGCTTGTATCCAGCAGCTAGAATGAGTGCGCCTACATGAAGGTCGATAACTTCATCCTTCATGGTGTGGTCAATGGCATCTCTCTGACAAGCCGTGACGCAGCGTTCGCATTCACAGCAGACGGCACAGCCAAGGCATCGCTCAGATTCTTCTTCAGCCATTGCTTCATTGAACCCAAGTTCTACTTCATCAAAGTCTCGAACTCGACTGTCAACACTCTGCTTTGGCATTACAGCGCGAGCGTCAAGTGGGACTCCATCCTTGTCTACCTCAAAGGACTGGACACGATGACGGTCTTTAGCTCGACCCTCCATCAGGTCTACTCCTCGGATGTAGCGGTCGATAGAGATTGCAGCCTGATTACCGTGACCAACTGCTTTCACCACAGTGTTTGGTCCGAGTACAATATCACCGCCAGCAAACACGCCAGGGGTGTTAGTAGCCAAAGTGATTGGGTCAGCAACAGCGTTACCCCACTCCGAGCACTCCACATCGGTCTGAACACCTTTCTGGTCTGCAGACTGACCCACTGCAATTATCAAATTATCAACAGCCATAGTGAACTCAGAGTTGGTGATTGGGACAGGTCTCCGTCTACCTGAGGCATCAGGCTCGCCAAGACGCATCTTTATGCAACGTAGACCACTGAGTTTTCCTTTGTTAACGATAAGCTCCATTGGAGATGTAAGGAGCATGAGCTTGACTCCCTCCTTCATTGCATCTTCAACTTCGCTTGGAATAGCGGGTATTTCAACATGGGAACGTCGGTAGATCATCGTGACATCTTTTGCTCCCAGTCTGATTGCGACACGTGCTGAGTCAATAGCGGCATCTCCACCACCAATTATTGCTACACGCTTACCTATGGATATCTCTTCACCCCTGCAAGCAGATTCCAAGAAATCAATCGCGTGCATGATACCTTCTGAGTCTTCGCCCTTGAGACCTAGTTTGTTGCTTTCCCAGGTTCCAGTTGCAACAAATACAGCCTTGAAACCCTTCTCCTGTAGGCTCTTGATAGAAGATATCTTGGTATTTGTCTTCAACGTGACACCCATATCGAGGACACGCTGGATCTCTTCATCGAGAACTTCACGTGGAAGTCGATATTCAGGAATTGCATAACGTAGCATTCCGCCTGGCTCATCACGCTCTTCGAATATCGTAACGGGATAACCAAGACGTGCTAACTGGTAGGCACAACTAATACCACCGGGTCCTGCGCCGATTACAGCAACACGGTCCTTCTTGTCAATCTTTGCAACCACTGGAGCTGCCTCATGCATACGTTCATAGTCGGCAAGAAAACGATGTAGATTTCTAATGCTAAGACTCTCATCGAGCATTCCACGTTCGCATTCTCCCTCGCAGAACGCTACACAGACCCTTCCTAGGACTCCAGCAAATGGATTTGATCTTCGGAAAATCTCAAGACCTTCATCGTACGCTCCATGGCGTATCATGGTAATGAAACCCTGCGCGTTCACATCAGCAGGACAGGTTGCTCTACATGCCGGCTCACCCTTCTTCTCCACAGTCACTATGTGCGGTGTTGCTTGAGGAAAGGGTGCATAAATCGCTTTTCTGAAACCCAAGTTTTCGTCAAATTCATTTGGTACTTCTACGGGACAGACAGGTACACAATCATTACAGCCGTTACAGTTGTGTTCATCAATGTAACGAGCCTTTTTGTGTACTTTCACTCTAAAATCGCCAGTTTCTCCGGTGATAGATTTGATCTCTGAATAGGTGAGAAGATCTATGTTAGGATGATGAGCGACCTCACTTAGCTTTGGTGTTAGGATACATGCGCTACAATCCAAGGTTGGAAAAGTTTTGTCTATAGCTGCCATAACTCCGCCAATAGAAGGTGCTCTCTCCACAAGAGTCACCTTGAAACCTTGGTTAGCAATATCCAAGGCCGCGGTCATACCCGCCACACCACCACCAATAACGAGTGCTTCCTTTGATTTGATTTCAGTTCCGTTGCGAGATGCTTTGGACTTCGGCTTTCTTTCAGTGGTCATTCGTAGTCCTCCACAGATTTAGGATAGTGAATATAGATTCACTTAACTCTTGCTAAATCGGTGTCAATACGTAGGCGAAATTAGGAAAAGATGATATTATCCTTTCTGGATTTGATAGCGTCTTTTTTTACAGGCCTTAGTATAAAAATAGAAAGTGATTCTACGTCTTGTGATTGAAAACGTACATATTTCATCGATACTTTGACAACTATGATTTTCGTTATTATACATTCCACCAGATTGAAAAAAACACTAATTATCTAGCATAGATGGTAAGAGAAAGTTTCCATGTTTCTTTTGAGCAGATTTTAGTCGCTCTTTCTGCTCTCGAAGCAAATCAAAAACTATGTCAGGTGTATCGGGGACGGTTTCGCGATAGACCTGTGCAATACGATCACATTTTTCGATGTACGCATCTACTTTGATAGCAAAGTGCTTCTCATAGTCAATCTTAGAATATTTTTGTTTGAGGTGTTTCTTGAATAGACGCCGAAGGTCTTTGTACTTGGGAATAAATCCAGTCGGAGTCTTTATGGCATCAACCTCACTATGGATTCTCAGGTCCATCCACTGAAGCCAGACTCGCTTAGCATCTTTCCCAGTCATATACTCTCCACTCTCATCCTGTTGGAAGTAATTGACTGCAAAGATATGTGGTGGATTTCTAATACTCTTACCAAATTTGAGATGGTTATTGATATATTGTCCAAGTGGAATGGATATGAAATCTAAGTTTGAGAAAGGCTGGAATTTTCGTTCACCACTGGGCCCAAGAGTTGCTGCTGTTGTCTTACTCTCAAGACTTGCGCCCATGGTTATGACTCCATGATTCCAGTTGAATGATTGTTGGACTGGAACCCAAGTATCGGCATCACGGCCGCCATAGATGACGCCACCTACCTCAACGCCAGCTGGGTCCTCTAGTGCGCAATCGAGATTTGATAGATCATTCAAATTGATGGTGTATCTTGCATTCTTATGAGCCATAGGAATCTCTTCACCATTCTCATCAACTTTCCCAATCCACCAAGGTCCAGAGTGGTTAACACCACGGGGCGGCATCACACGGCCATCATCCAACCAGTGTGGATAACCTTCTTCGGTGATTAGCACGTTTGAGAAAATTGCAGGTTCACAAGAGTTCAGAACTTCCCAGATTACGGGGTCGTCCTTTTTACTAACCGATCTGATAATCCCGAAAATACCCTGCTCAACATTGACAGCGCGCACTTTGTCATCCACAATTTTTAGATACGACAAGTCATCGCCAACAATTGATGCACCAGGAACCATCGAAGTACTTGTCTTCCCACAACCGGAGGGGAAGGCTCCTGTCATGTAGGTCTTTCGCTTTCTAGGTCCATGCACAGCCATGAGGAACATGTGTTCAGCAAGCCAGCCTTCTTGGCTAGCCTTTCTAATAGCTAATCGAAGAGCAGGTTTCTTTAATCCAATGGTATTGCCTGCATACTGAGTATTATAGCTGTAAACAGTATTTGCTTGGGAGTCAATCAGAACTCCTCTCTTTTGCCATCCAATGCTCACTGATTGGACAAGCTTACCAGAGGAGTGTAGCATCCAGAAGACCTCCTTGTCCTCAGGAAGTCGCTTGAAATATTCATAACCAGAACGATAGAGTAAATCTTCGCTATGGGCAACATAGAAGGAATCAGTAATTTGAACACAGGGAATTGAGAATTCCGAATCAAGAGGTCCAAGACAGAAGAAGCGCACAATCATTTTCTTGTTGTGCATACTTCCTTTCATTCGCATTTGAATATGCTCTAGCCCTTTCTCTCGATCCATTTGTTCAAGTTGTAATCCTAGAGATTCACCTTCCGGAACAAGGTAGCGAGTTTTTCCCTTATCACGGGCTTGGTCAAAGAATCCATCAAAGTGAACTGAGTGTGTATCAATTGCAAGCTCGGTTTCTTCTCCTCGTGCAATGGCAGTTCTTCGAATGTAGTCAATGTCCTCCTTAGAATCAGTACTGACAAAAACTTTCATCGGCTCACAGAGAGCGACTGCTTTGGCTACAAATTTGTGCACATCCCTATTCGGAATTGCAAGTAATTTCGCCAATCCATGTGGGGTAAGGTACTTCTCAAGTGTTGAGATATGATCTTTCACAGCAGGGCCTCCAAAGTCACTGTGATGCTCAATTGTTTCCTACACTGTATCAATATAATACCGTCGCCTACTGCAAATCTAGATTACCCAAAATATTGAATCATTTCAAACTGAAGAAATGTTTTATGTCTTCAATCAATATTTTGAGCAGTGGTAGCAGGTGTTTGAAGAGAAAGATAAGATATTTGAAGAAGAGAATCAGAAGAAACTGATTGAGCAGATCAAGACATCCTCAGATTGCAGGATATTTGGAGCCAGTAGATTCATTGAAGGAACGTATGTTAGCGAATCAGGAATTGCAAGGGAAACTAAATGGAGGAAGGTGGCCATACCTTGGGAGAATATCGAGTATATCGAAATCAAAGACAAAGGATCCGATATTGATTATATCATCTTCAGGTCTGGTACGATTTCACTTACTTGCACAAATTCTTCCTCTGCTAACAAATTGTCTCTAGACATAGTCAGCGAATATGTTGGAGAAATTGAAAGATGGCCTGTGTTTGATGACCTCAAAGAAACTGCTGAAACCACAGATAGTGATAGAATCTATATGAGACCTGATATTGACAGAACGACAGGCAGGACAAGGCTTGAAGCTATTCTCCTTAGGGAGTGTATTGGAGAAGTAGACTTTGACGTATATTCAACGCAAGAGCAAACTTCTGCAAGATCGGACGAAGAAATCTTTGAACGGATTATGAATGACCCACAATGTGAATGTCTTTTCGATTGTGGTAATCTCGCAAGGTTCATCGGAAGTAACAAAGTTGTACATGTAATGCTAATAGTAGCAGTTGCAGCTTCAATCGGTGGCATGCTCCTTATGCCGTATACTGTCTTGCTATACAGCATCGCAGGTATTATGTTTGCCTTGATGTTTTATGGTCTGATTAAAGGTGGCGAGAAACTTGTCATCAGTCCAATAGGAATCGCAAGATTCATCTTTGGAAGTCCAGAAGCCCTTGAGTGGCAGCATGTTGAATATATTGATTTTTCTTTAATGTCCATTTGTCTTGCAGTAATTATCAATGCTTCGCTGTTTCTCTTGTGAATAAATACAGCAAACAACAATCGGTTTGAATTTGTCCTTCCAAGTGCATAATACAAACTCTCGTTGATAAAATTTCCTTTTGGCCCCCGCCTGATTTTCGGTCCATTCTGAAATAACTCCTCAATTTCGGTAGTAGTAACACCATGCTTTTTATGAATTTTTTCAACATGAATTAAAATGTCTTTTGCGAGAATTTCTTTTTTAAAATGATAAAATTTTTGATTCCATTATTTGGGTATCTTCAAAAAGAGAGATATTAACATATAGTGGTATAAAAAAAATTGATAA
>JABCTV010000185.1 GCA_018238205.1 Candidatus Thorarchaeota archaeon | reverse complement strand
TTCACTTGAAATCGTCTTCTCATGACCCAGGAGAAATACCTCAACCTTAGCACCAGCTTCATCCAGATATCTTGCTGCAACAATACCGTCACCGCCGTTTCCACCCAGCCCAGATAGGATGATGATTGATTTGCCCATAACATCTTCATTGTCATTGATTACTCTGGCAACTTCACGTCCAGCTATCTGCATCAGAAGACTATGAGATATCCCAAGATACTTTGCATTAAGTTCCAGACAACGCATCTCATCTGTAGTTATGGGTTTAGTAACCATGTGCAGCCACACTCACAAGAGTAATAGTTTCAGTGAAACATGCTCCTTATATCAATCATTTCTTGAACAACAAGACTCTTCTCAAACCATATTGATTTGTTTATGAGAGCTTTCAAGAATGAATGACTACTACTCAGAGAGATTATCATCAAACAATCTGAAGAAATGCTATGATATCGCACCACCTAGAGTGAAACAATATCTTCGCGCTGAAGTTGAGTATGTACGAGAACAATTACAGAAAACTGATTCAGTATTAGAACTAGGCTGTGGATATGGGCGAGTCTTGAAACAACTATTGCCTTACTCTTCAAGTGTTATTGGAATAGATACTTCGATTGAGAGTCTGATAATTGTCAAAGATTATGTTGATCAAAATTATAGATGTTACCTGTTTCAAGCCAATGCGGAGAGTCTACCTCTACAAGATGGTTCTATTGACAAAGTTGTCTGCATTCAAAATGGCCTCTCTGCATTCAAAGTGGACCCAATAGAGCTCCTGAAAGAAAGCATTCGAATAACAAAAAAAGGTGGACTGTGCCTATTTTCAAGCTATTCTGACAAGTTCTGGAAGCATAGGATAGACTGGTTCAAATTACAAGAGGAAGCCGGTCTTATTGGAGAGATTGATTGGAATCGCACATCAGATGGTGTCATTTCATGTAGGGATGGATTCTTAGCTACCACATTCACTCAGAATGATTTCCAGAATCTGATATCGCAATTGGAACTCAATGCATCAGTAATTGAAGTGGATGAATCAAGTATATTTTGCAAAATATTGGTTTGAAGAAAAGAGCGGGGATCATCATGACCCCCAACAATCTATTACTTGCTTAGGAAATCATGGATTCCTCTGGCAGCACGCTTACCTGCGCCCATCGCAGAAATTACAGTTGCTGCACCGGTCACAATATCTCCACCAGCAAAAACTCCAACCACATCAGTCATTCCAGTTTCTTCATCAATCTCGATTGTACCCCATCGGGATATTTTGAGACCGGGAGTTGATTCAGGAATGATTGGGTTAGGTGAGTTGCCAATAGCTACAATAACCATATCCACATCTAGATCAAATTCAGAACCCTCAATTGGTACAGGTCGCTTACGACCAGAGTCATCAGGCTCACCTAGTTCCATTCGGATGCATCTCATTCCTCGCACGCTACCCTTCTCATCACCAAGAACCTCAATCGGGTTCACAAGGAAATTGAAGTCTACACCTTCTTCTTCAGCATGATGTACTTCCTCCAGACGAGCTGGTAGTTGTTCACGTGCTCTTCGATAGACTATCATGACTTCAGCACCAAGTCTGAGTGATGTTCGAGCAGCATCCATAGCTACATTGCCACCGCCGATTACAGCAATTCGTTTACCGACCTTTACTGGAGTGTCGTACTCTGGAAACTTGTATGCCTTCATCAGATTGACACGTGTTAGAAACTCGTTCGCGGAGAAGACGTTAATCAGGTTCATTCCAGGTATACGCATGAAATTAGGTGCTCCGGCACCACTACCAATGAAAACAGAATCATATCCATCTTTTTCCATGAGTTCTGAAATTGTTCTGATCTTACCAATCACTTGATTGTACTTGATTTCGACGCCAAGTTTCTCAATAAATTCGACTTCAGCCATCACGACATCTTTTGGTAGTCTGAATTCTGGAATTCCATAGATAAGGACTCCACCTGGTTTATGGAAAGCTTCGTAAATCGTAACATCATATCCCATGTTGGTTAGGTCACCAGCACAAGTCAGACCAGCAGGCCCTGCACCGATTACAGCAATTTTCTTTCCAATCTTATCGGGTAGTTCTGGCAAAGGTTCACCGTGAAGACGAGCATAATCTGAAACGAATCGCTCAAGCCTACCAATTGCAATTGCCTCATTGCGGATTCCGTAAATGCAAGTAGCCTCGCATTGGGTTTCTTGTGGACAGACACGACCGCAAATAGCTGGAAGACTATTTGTTTCCTTGATCTTGGCCGCAGCCTCCATGAACTTCCCTTCAGTAACAAGAATGATGAAATCCTTGATTGGAACTTCAACAGGGCAACCAGCAATGCACTTTGGATTCCGACACTGCATACACTTCTTAGCTTCCTCAATTGCTTGCTCAGCAGTATAGCCCAAAGCAACTTCATCAAAATTATGACTGCGTTTCTTTGCGTCTTGTTCCGGCATTGGAACTTTCTTTGTTGGAGGTTTCCGCTTTCTCTTTGGAGCTGCTTTCTTTTCACCGTCAGTCATTACTCAGCACCTCCATGCTCATGTGCCCACTTTTCATTGGACACAGCCTCTTCGTCAACATAAGCATTCAATCTAGCCATCAGTTCATTGAAATCGACTTTGTGACCGTCAAACTCAGGGCCATCAACACAAGCGAACTTCATCTCTCCACCGACGCTAACTCTGCAAGCACCACACATTCCAGTACCGTCGACCATTATACTGTTCAAGCTGACCAATGTATGTATCTTAGCTTCTTCAGTTGTCTTGGCAACGAACTTCATCATTGGTACAGGACCAACAGCGAAAACGAGATCTATCTTACGACCTTCTTTGATTAAATCACCAAGTACTGTCGTAACAAACCCATGAGTTCCGCAAGTACCATCATCTGTAGTTTCATAGAACTCATCACTAATTTTCTCAAGCTCTTCTCTATAGAGGAGAAGGTCCATAGTTCTCGCACCATTGATGACAATGAGTTTGTTCCCAGCCTCTTTGAATGCTCTTGCTACAGGATAGACAATTGCACTTCCACAACCTCCACCAACTGCAACAACAGTCCCATAGACTTTGTCGGTGGGAGAAGGTTTACCTAAAGGTCCTGTAAAGTCCAAGATCTTGTCACCAACACTTAGGCTACCAAGCAATCTAGTGGATTTACCAACTTCCTGAAAAGTAATTGTGATAGTTCCCTTCTTACGGTCAAAATCAGCCACCGTTAGAGGAAATCTTTCACCTGTTTCGTTTATACGAATCATGACGAATTGGCCAGGTTTACATACACGAGCGATTTCGGGTGCTTGCACAACCAGCCTCTTCGTGATTTCATTGAGAATATTCTTGTCAAGGACCTCGTACATGGTTCAAAGCCTCTAAGAAACCCTCATTATAATGAGGGGCACGAACCGTTTGCCACGTCAGGCACGAGATAAAAGTTTGGGTAAAGAACAGTTGAACGCAATGTAGAGTTATTTACTGTAAGCAGAGCGCACTTCGCGCACTACCAAACCCGGAAGATCCTTTATGGATTTGATAGGATAGACCGTGGCTCCTACCTTGGATAGCGCTTGATGGATCTTGGATGTTCGAGAGCTCTTTCCAGCGCCTATGTGGAAAAAGAAGAGCTTGTGTCCACGTTTTGATAATCTATCCACACCCTTAACCATCTGTTTCCAGTTGGAAACCTCTGCATCAGTAATGAGTAGAGTGATCACATCGGATTCAGATTTATCACATGCTTCAATAATCTTCTTGACGGGGGCTACTGTACCACCGCCTTGGTAAGATAGGAGTACTCTTTCTACCGGTGTCCGTTCATTAGACCAATCACAGGTGTTTGTACCATCGCTGAAATTTATGGCAGCAACCCTGCAACCGCGCCTAAATGCAAAATCTATCGCTGCAAAAGCAGCAACTAGGGCGGTATGATAATCACCTGATATCGTACGAGTTCTCATAGCCCAAGTCATAGAACCTGAGGAATCTATGACTATTAGCATATCAGGAGGCGATTTTGAAATCTCAGTTCCAGTGGTTTCATATTGTTGCCATTTTCGCGTAGTTCGATTTGGAATTAGAATAGGAAATGTCTGAAGAGATTGTACAATATCAAGTTCTTCAAGTGGGTCACCCAGTCTCCAGACGTCAGGAGTAAGAGGAACAGAACCAGTCATCTTTTCCGTATCTACCTCAAACCTAATTGCTCCGTAAGCTTTTGCCCGATACCAGAATCTAGTCCACGCAGCTCGTTCAGAACCAACTCCAGCTGTGAGGTAAACACCCTGCAAATCCTCGATATCTCCTCCAAGTCGCTCAACATCAATCGCTAGTCGTTCCATCTCTTCTTCTAGATTAGGTCTCTCTGCGCTAGCTATGCACTTCTTTGCACGGTCTCCATTCCTTGCTTCAATAGGATTCCCCATTATCGCATCCACATCAAAGGGAACTCCAATCATTTCCTCTGAACCATCTGCATTTTCATGCTCAACATCGTTAGACCCTCCAGAAGAAGTTCCAGGCAATCCTTCCTCATCCTCTGGCATCCACTCTGCGATTATTTTCGCAATCTTCTCACAAGCCTTAGGCCACTTGTGTTCGTGCTCGATAGAACCACGAGCTACGTTCACAATCTCATTTGCAGTTTCAAAGATATTCTGATCAATTGTTACTGTTGGCGGAATTGGAAAACCCCACATCACTCTGTAGCTAGTGACGATTAATTTCCAGAGGTCGCTATGGTCATGTATACGTATAGCAGAGTCATGGATTGATGAGTTGATTCTCTTATGAGTGAGAGAAGCAAATCTTCTGAGCAAATTTGAGTCTACCACAAGATCCGCAAACAGGTTACACACAAACATAGCAGTAGCATCATTCACATGCTTTCGAGCAGCTACAAACATTCTACCATTCATTACACCATCAAATGGACAAAGGAGATAGTGTTGGATCTCATGATGGCAAACTGATGTCAGATACTGTTCTGCATCTGAGGCGACCATGTGTACTGGTACTCCAGCAGTATTCAGATGAACAGTCCAACTATCAGAATCAATGTAGAAGAAACTAGAAGCTCCGTGAATGTGTTCGATCTTAGGCTCAGGTAGGGGTGGATGATAGAAGTCTTGAATTGCTTGAGACCATGCCTGTTCAGCAACCACTCTGAGAGAGTCCTGCTCTACTGGTGTGTCGCTGTAAGATTCCATTTGTTCAAGCCTCTATGACTTCAACTGGTCCTCTAACTCTTTTTTCAGTTTCAATGCCTCAGAGCCGCCCGATATCTCAAGAAAGACTGAAGATTCGGGAGAGTCACCAGTCACATAGATAACCAAGGTGAAACCGTCTATCCTGAGAACTTTCCTTTTGGGAGGCTCTAAGGTCTCTTTGAGAACTGGGGTTAATTTTGGATAACTGACACCAATTGTGGTCCAGATGTCCTGCCATTGCTCAAATGTCAATTCAAATTGTGTCAATGTCAATTTGTGCAGTGCATCTGAGGTTTGTTTCAAAAGCATACTTCTATTTGGAAAGTCTGTATCACGAAGTAACTCGTCATGTAATTTTGTAAGCTTGTCAACATCTCGATCTTTGATACCGCGTTCAATACTCTGGACCGTCTTTGCGTATTTTGATTTCTTCAATTCCGTAGCAAACTTAGCATAGTCAAGCCGAACAAGTAAATCACTCTTT
>JABCTV010000184.1 GCA_018238205.1 Candidatus Thorarchaeota archaeon | reverse complement strand
CCCAGTCCTAATCTGGTTGACTACTGCAGCTATACCCTTTCTTGTAGCAAACCCAATAATTGCGTTTGGTGTTGTTGTTGTTATCGTGATCATTGCGTGCATGGAATTGGAGAATTAGACAGTGCGGTGGTCACGAGTGCATATCTCGCCCGCCACACTATTCATTTTTCTTTTCCATCTTTCAAATAGTCCAAACACATTCAATCACTAGTATTCATGGTGTTCACGGACCCTTTTCCTGATATGGAGAAACATAGATTTGATTTTTATTCAACAATTGCATAAAGACGCTTCAAGGATTGGACTGCTCATCCTTTAGGCCGTCATAACGTTTCTTGGTGAAAGAGAGCTGGCAATCAAATGACTCCCAGCTCTTTCTGGTTGTAGTCTACTTTATTGATTTGACCCATTCGTAGACAGGGGCGCACATCTCTTTCATGCGCTCCTTCTCTGGGTTCATTAGGCCAGGTTTCCAACTGGTAGCTGGCTCGATGAATGAAGTTGGTAAAGGTTAATAGACAATATCGTGAATTTGAGTCTGACACAGATGCCATTTACAGCGGTCATTACTCGTGAGGAGAAGTTCTACGTAGCTCTTGCTCCAGATGTAGATGTCGCAAGTCAGGGAGAAACATTCGAAGAGGCCTACGCAAATCTCAAAGAAGCTCTAGAACTCTATTTTGATGATGAAGATGCAACTATCTCATAAGTTTCAATCTTGATTAGTCTTCAAGTATCTCTGTATCGCCGCAACAAATTCTGGAGCATCCTCTAGCAAGAGATCTATTGACTCCCATATTATGCTGAAGTCAACATCAAGATATTGATGTACCAGAATATTCCTCATAGCGACTATTTGTTGTAGATTCGAAGATAGGTTGTCTGAAATGACATGGTTTGCCGCAAGAAGTGCAATTGTGCCCCGGTAAGTGTCAGTGATTCCCCAATGTTTCTGAGCTACAATATGACTGCAGATATCTATTATAGACTGTGCAATCGTTTCGATTGCCTTTGCTGTAGATCTCAGACTCTTCCCATCACCTAGAAACTCATTGAACTTCTGTTGCTTGATAGTCTTCAGGAATTCTACTTCTTCCAGAATCATTGCTAACCTTCGTTCGACAACAACTGAATCAAATCCCACATCAACTACCTCCTAATGTGTCCTTGAGAAATCGCTGCTCAAAGTATCTATAATCTGGATAGTAGATGAGTACTTCTTCAATGAAATTAGACCAAGAATCGCTATCCTTGTGGAATATGACAGCTCCATCCTTTGCTATACGGTAGCGCAATGCCCAGTTTGCATCCTCTAAGAGAACAACATCCACTGAAAGGCCGGGTCCTTCTAGTCGAGAGATGATTTGAAGCCTAAGCTGGAAACGTTGCTTTTCATCCTGAATCGATGTGCTTACAGCAACATCGAGGTCACTATGCTCAGAGTGGTCGCCACGCGCTCTTGAACCAAAAATAGCAATGAGATTGATGTCGTCTGGTGCAACTTCCAGAACTCTCTGTACGATCTCATTGTGGTCAAGCATCATTAGCAACTCCACTAGTCATATCAAACGTCGATACATCAATCTTGACATATAAACTCAAAGGTGTTTTAGATAGTATATCGATTCACCCAACTTCAGAACCCCCATGAGTTTCTCTGGCACGGAAAAGATACCGGATGGATCTTTGAATAATAAGTGAGTGCAGCAAACACTGCAATAGCTAGGAGCTAGCGACAAAAAAAGAGAAGAAGGGGTTGGCAGTCTGTAGACCGCCAAGTCCCCAACAATTACTTTGACTTCATGGATTTTACCCATTCATAGACAGGTGCGCACATCTCCTTCATGCGCTCCTTCTCAGGGTTCATTCCGGAGGGCTTCCAGCCATCGGTTGGGACCATCGAGCCATGCTATCTTGCTATCAACGCCGTTTCAATCGTTTCCTTAGCTCGGCAATTTCCTGTTTTTCATCGGGTCTAAGATTGGACGGCCAGGACTCAGTCGCAAGCTGCCGCCCAAGCTCTTTCGAGAGAGAATCTGACCATTTGATGATATGCGTTCGAACGGAGGTATCCACATTCTTGTGCCTCGCCACTTTCCAGAGGAAGGTTCTAGGTTTCTTCTCATCCACGAAAACACATTTGATCTCCTCTATCAGAGTCATTGTTGTTTCACCGATTGGCAAGCCATCTCCCGCTGTATTTAATATCAAAATGTAGACTTCGTCGTCGAGTTCGTCCCCTGAGTATTGACAAGCAAACCTGAACTCTAGGGCAAGTGCATCTTCGTCTTTGGCTTTGATGGAAGCTGCCAACGTATTAATCCATGACGCTCTCTCTGAATCAGATGGTAGTCCCCAAAATGCATCGGTCAGTTCTTGGCGGAATCCTCGATAGTTTTGCAACAATTTCCCCCAATCGTAAGGAACAGAGAGCCAATGAGTTAGACTCCCGACTTGTGAGAGGTCAAGGTGACCAGCCCATTCAGCTGAATCAAGATGGTCATCGAGTCTGAAAACGTCGAGAACAGAAAAGAATCGCGAAGCATGATCACTGGAGTCAAGACCTTTACTTCGCCTCCTTATAATTTCAAACAAATGATGTGTCCACTGTTCATACAAGCGGTCATGAATGTGCAATGGACGTTTGCAGAAGTCTTCCAGTTCTGAGGCAAGCCAGGTATTCAACCAGTCGAGACGCTTCCACTGGTTCGATACAACAATGGAGTCCACCTCTTTGGTAGCATTCTTGAATTTCTCAATGACTTCATTCAACCACACATTTGACCTCTCTCGCGTGCTTGGAATCCACCACGCAAAAGTGTCCTGTGCATACCTCAGAACCGCTAGTTCCCTCAACCTCTTCTTGATATTGAAGATGTCTTCTCTTAGCCAAGCAGCAAGCATAAGAACCAGACCTATCACAAAAAGAAACCAGAGACCGATTCCAAGGAAATGAAGTGAAAAAGCCCACAGCATCAACGACAATCCGACAACTGAACGGTTCTTAGCTGTCCATAGGACCTTCTTGATACTCCCGTCTTCAGAACTACGCTCGATGGTAGACATCCAACTGTCATGAACTGATTTCCAAGTGACTCGCCTCCATCCTGAAACAAGATAATCAATTCTAGCTATCTGTATCAAGGGCGCGTCTGCTAGTTTCCTATTAGATGCCCGCTTGAAGAGCTCACGACCAGAATGATATTTGCTTGTGAATGCGATGTACTGATCTATCAGAGCATCAAGAGATAGACCATAGAGGATTGCAGCCAATGCTCCGCCTACCCCAGCAGCCAGAACAAATGTATCCACAGCTATTCCAAGACCAGTTTGAATCAATGGGGAGAAATGATTATACCAGGGTAGCAAAAACACTGCCAACGATAATCCGAGAGTACTATAGAAACCAGCGTGACCGCCGGAAGCAACTGCTTGACTGAACCCCATCCATTTGCACCTACAAAGCCTTTGACACAATAATCCAGTTAAGGTATGTGATAAGGGACCGGTGAGCTACAAGCAGCTGCAGTGTCGCATCCAATGAAGATAACGGAGATCAGAACGAAGGGCAGTCTCTTCAGTAATGTTTTTCCTGACCACCCCGCAATCGTGAAAGGATGAACAGTACTTTCTTTTTTTAGCTCTACCCACTCGCTCTTCTCAAGAATGCTGAAATGGATTTTCGAAATGTAATGAATATTGATGATTCTTGGAAAACAAATAGATGTGAATCGTAGAACCATATATATCCTTGATAGAATATCAAAATTCAAGTAGGCACTGTATTGGTGTGATTATACAAGCATTATGACTGGGTTGCAGGAGGAGAATGCACCTTGACGGGAGTTTCTGATGAAGTATATGATGTTGCACTATCTTATGCAGGCGAACAACTCGACTATGTAAAAAAGGTGGCCGCGTCACTCAGAAGGAGGAGAGTCAGGGTATTCTTTGCCAAAAATGAGATTGTAAAGATGTGGGGAGAGAATCTTGTAGTTTTCCTGCAACAGGTATTTGAAAAGGGTTGTAGATATTGCGTTATGTTCAGCTCTAGGGAATATAAGAGAAAATTCTATCCAACTGTAGAAAGGGAATCTGCGTTATCTGATGCAGTAAAATTCATGGAAAAAAGAATACTCCCAGTGAGATTCGATGACACCGAACTCCCTGGACTTCCCGGAGCAACCTGCTATGTAAAGACAGTTGATTACGAACCTAGTCAGCTTGCTAAGCTAATTTCGGAAAAAATAAAATTGAATGTTGAAGAAACTCGAAAAACGATTCTCAATAATAGTGAAGAGATGCTCAAATCTACGAACATCGTTGATTGGGAGAACGGAATCGGATTAATCCTTCGACTGCTTTCTGAATCGACGAGGTCCACGCGTTCTCCAGATCCGGATCCCTTCAAGGTTTCCGATGATTTGATGCATCTGGATTCTTCAGCAAGAGAAGTTTTTAAAATTCTGCTGAACAAATGCCTTGATAATAACAATTATTCAATAGCTAGTGTTGTGCTTGATGGAATTGACAAGTATCAGCCAATACTTGGAAAAGCACAAAAAGAGGCGCTCTTCTCCAATTGGATGGATTTTTTCCGGGAAATCTACAATGAGAAGTTAAGGTCTATTCTTGAAGAATTCATGGAGCGGAAATCCAAAATTTATGATACAGATGCTTACAATTTCTTTGTCCACTTCGGACGGACCCTAATAGAACCAATGCTCCATTCTGTGGGAATTGAAAAGGAATTGTACACATGCTTCGTTGGCGTTGGTATTATCAAAGAGATCGCATTTGATGGAATTGCAGGAGAAAACGAATTCCATACAGCAACGCATGATAACATCACAACTTTGCCATTTTCATCATTTCTGGAACCTCTGTTGTATCAGCTTAGTAGACTAGTTCTTAAATTTTCAAAGGGGACCTATGATGATTCTGATCTTTGGTATGTCACGAAAGGAATAGCAGAATTCATCTTTGCCGCTCTCATGAAGATGAGGGACCGAGGTCTCTTTACTGATTGCAGCAGAATTGGGTCTGGATGGCTATTCCAAAATCCGCTCTTCATACATGCATTCATTGAGTGTAAATATCTTCAAAGATTGTTTGAATGTGATTCTCCCGAACGTTTTGACTATATTCTGGATCCCATTATTCAGGCAGTGAAAGATAAAAGCAATGAAATGAAGTTTAACCAAATTGAACGGCTTGCTGATTTTGCCTTAGCTACTTGGCCAGCTCAAAAGCAGATTTACCAAAGGATTGCAGATGCCCTCACAAGACTCTGTTTGGCTTGCATTGGAGTAATGGATGATAGTAAGAAATTCAGATATGCTCGAGAACTCGCAAGATTGCTTGTCTCCGGGAAAAAAGATATGCATTACATTCATGATTTGACCATCGGAGTCAAAGCTCTGGCCTCAAGCATCGAATATGGTGATTTTGATAATAACCTCAAGGAGTTCCAACAATATATCGGGCTACTAAGAGAACATGCTAATGATGTAAAAGCTAGCTTGGTTAGTGATGCTACTTACAAGCAGAATACGAATGTGGATGATGTTTTTAAATCAATAGAACCGGGAGAATGGGATATAGAAACAGCCAAAATATGCCTAGAATTCTGGCCAAGCCAGAAAGACGAGTATCACATTTCTGATTGAACAGTGTAATCCAAACTTAGGTAATTCTTCCTCATATCGT